>CACXGS010000235.1 GCA_902767195.1 uncultured Lachnospiraceae bacterium
GTTTACGACAACGTACCCTATTACCGCAATCTGATGGACCAGAAGGGTGTAACTCCTGATGACATCAAGGGAGTGGATGATATCCACAAACTCCCATTCCTTACTAAAGATGATCTCAGAGAAGCTTATCCTTACGGACTTCTGGGAACAGACCTTAAAAACTGTGTCCGGATCCAATCCACTTCCGGAACTACAGGAAAGCGCGTGGTTGCTTTCTATACCCAGAAAGATATCGATATGTGGGAAGAGTGCTGTGCCAGAGCGATTGTGGCTGCCGGTGGTACGGATGAAGATGTCTGTCAGGTATGTTACGGTTACGGTTTATTCACCGGAGGCCCCGGTCTTAATGGCGGCTCCCACAAAGTTGGCTGCCTGACCCTTCCCATGTCTTCCGGCAATACAGACCGGCAGATCCAGTTCATGATGGATATGAACGCCACCATCCTCTGCTGCACCCCGTCCTATGCTGCATATATCGGGGAGACTCTCGCAGAGCAGGGATACAAACCGGAAGACAATAAGCTGAAGGCGGGTATATTCGGTGCAGAACCCTGGACAGAGGAAATGCGTCAGGGAATCGAAAAGAGCCTGGGAATCAAAGCCTATGACATCTATGGTCTCACGGAAATATCCGGTCCCGGTGTCGCCTTCGAATGTGAAGCCCAGAACGGAATGCACATCAATGAAGACCATTTCTATGTGGAAGTAATTGATCCGGATACCGGAGAAGTCCTGCCGGAAGGAACAAAGGGTGAGCTTGTATTTACCTCTTTAGACAAAGAGGGCTTCCCCATGCTCCGCTACCGCACCAAGGATATCTGTATCCTGACCCGTGAGCCATGCTCCTGTGGCAGAACTCATGTTAAGATGACCAAACCTCTGGGAAGAAGTGATGATATGATGATTATCCGCGGAGTCAATGTATTCCCGAGCCAGATTGAAGCTGTTCTTCTCAAGCAGGGTTATACCCCCAACTACCAGATTGTGGTAGACCGCAAGAACAACACAGATACCTTTGATATCTATGTGGAATTCTCTAACGACATGTTCTCCGATAAGATTTCCGACGTTCAGGTTCGCGAAGACCGTCTGAAAGGAGCCATGAGATCCATGCTGGGAATCGGTCCCAAGATTCACCTCGTAGCACCGAAAAGCATTAAGCGGTCGGAAGGAAAAGCCGTCCGTGTCATCGATAAGAGAAAGCTTCACTAAACCAGCTCTTTAATAATAACTGCCTCTCTTGAAAAAGAGAGCTGTGAACTTCAAAAACAAATAACCGATTAATAATTATGCAAAAAGGAGGTATTACCATGGCTATTACACAATTATCCGCATTTCTTGAGAATACACCCGGAACACTTTGCGAGGCAGTAAACACCATCACTGATGCCGGTGTCAATATCCGGGCTTTATCCGTCGCAGATACAAGAGATTTCGGCATTCTGAGAATTATCGTCTCCGATGTTGAAAAAACCAAAGCCGCATTAAATGACAATACGGTAATTACCGAGACTTCTGTTCTTGCTGTAAAAATGAGTGATCAGGCAGGAGCTTTAAAGAAGATTCTTAATGTACTGCAGAAAGAGGACGTGAACATTGAATATGTTTATGCTTTCACCGGTGCCATGCAGGACAGCGCCTATGTTGTGCTCCGCGTGGATGACACAGCTGCCGGTGAGGCAATTCTTGAAAAGAACGGGATCGTGACTCTCTCCGATGAGGATATGGCAGGATTCCTGGCTTAATACAAATATCATTTTAAAAAATTTGTGGGGCTGAAATATTATTTCAGCCCCACATTTTTTATTTAAAAAAATGATTCACTCAGATATTGCAGACCGCTGTTACCAATGCGATCTTCATCATGTCGTTAAATCCCTCCCGGATCTCCTCAGGAGGCAGCATCTCTCCGGTCTTGACATTGTCGGAGATACTCAGAATGGACAGCGCTTTCTTCTTGTTGGCCTGCGCACACATATAAAGACCGGCAGTCTCCATCTCTACCGCCAGGAGACCTTTATCCATAGCCTTCCCTGTGGCTGTCTCATCCGGATTGTAGAAATAATCGGTAGTGAAGACGGATCCTACATCAATGGGGATCTTCATCTCATCCGCAGTAATCTTTGCGGTCTCAAGGAGCCTCTTATCAGCGCGGGGGTCAGATACCCCTTTAATCTTGTAAATATCAGCGCAGGAGGAATTAGTGATGGCTGACTCGGCAATCACAACATCCTTAAGCTTCACATGATCCTGCAGAGCTCCGGCGGAACCCACCCGGATAATAACTTCCACTCCGAAGAAATTATAAAGCTCATGGGCATAGAGCACCATGGAAGGCACACCCATTCCCGATCCCATCACAGAAACTTCTTTTCCCTGAAATGTCCCGGTATAGCCGAGCATATTCCGGACATCGTTAAAGAGAACCGGATTCTCCAGGTAGGTCTCGGCAATAAACTTAGCCCGAAGGGGATCTCCCGGCATCAGGACACATTTGGCAATATGGGTTCCCTCTTTCAACTGTATACATGCAGATGGTGAAACTTTCATTACTGATCTACCTCCTGTCATTACTTATTCATCATAATAAACATCGCTGCCAGCAGCTTCAATGTATGGACAATGGCCTGGTCCTCGAACGCTTCGATCCTGACCTTTGCTTCCTCGTCAGCCTTATCGGAAATCGCTCTTATGATGACAAAGGGAATCTTATTAAGGCTGGCTACCTGTGCCATGGCCGCTCCCTCCATCTCGACGCAATAACCCTGGAACTTGCGGATCAGCTCCTCTCTCCATCGGTCGTCGGAGATGAACTGGTCACCGGTCAGAACACGGCCGATATGACATCCGATCTCCGGATTCACAACCTGACAGGCTTTCGCAGCCATAGCCGCAAGCTCCGGATCCGCCTTGAAGATCCAAGTCTTCATAAAGGGAATCTCGCCTGGCTTAAATCCTCTTGTTGTCACATCCACATCATGCTGAACAGCATCCGAAGAGATCACGATATCTCCGACATTGACATCTTTATGGAGTCCTCCGGCTATGCCGGTATTGATCAGCATGTCTACTTCATACAGGTCGATGAGCAGCTGCGTGCAGATGGCCATATTCACCTTTCCCACACCGCTCTTTACGACGACTGCTTCCGTATCCCAGAGGGTCCCCCTGTGAAATGTCATGCCGGCCATCGTCTTCTCCTGCCTGTCCTTCATCTCATGGATCAGGGCATCAATCTCCTTATCCATGGCTCCGATAATACCAACACAAACCATACTCTATCCTCCAGATATATCTATCCTTTTCGATCCCTTATCATAGGACAACGCTGATAATAAGCGAATCTTTCCATCATTTCCCTGTATTTATATTGTATCGGAATCCCGCAGGAATGCAAGGGTTATTTTATGCTCTGAAGGTGTAAACTAAGATTGACAACTTTTTTGTAGATACGGTACAATAATACTGGTATACCGGTTGAGATAGGAGATAGCTATATGAAAGAAACACAACTGCTCCAGTCAAAAGCATATGATCATTTAATCGGACTGATTAAAGATGGAAAATTAAAAGAGGGGGAGTACTATTCTCTAAATAAGATGGCTCAAGAAGCCGGGGTTTCCCGAACTCCCTTCAGGGATGCGGTCCTCCGGCTGGAACAGGAGCGCTACATAGATATCTTCCCCAGCAAAGGTTTTACCCTTCACAAGATGACGGCGGAAGACATTCTGGAGACTTATCAGCTGCGCTTCGCCCTGGAGACTTACTGTTTCAAGCAGCTCTCTATTTACCTTGACACGGAAAGGGGGCAGCAGTACTACGCCAAGCTGGCCGGCAAGGTTGACAGCCAGAGGGAAATCATCGCCACCAGCCACAACAACGAGGACTTCGCCCGCAAGGACTATGAGTTCCATCGGAGTATCATCCAGTTTGTCGGGAACGAATCCATGCTGGAGATCTACCGCCGCTTCATGTACCGGATCTTCTGGCAGACGGCTACCTCTTTTCTCCAGAAAGGGAGAATGGAGGATACTGTAAAAGAGCACCAGATGATTCTGGATCTGATCCGGGAGCACAAGTTGTCAGACCTGGAAGACCTGATCAAAAAGCATCTGAATATTGCCCAGGAGATCAATCTTAAACTTATGACATAAAACGTAATAACGGCAGCAAAAAGGGACCGCCAATTAAGGCGATCCCTTTTCTTATATGTTATAAAAAACCCTCTATTAGTCCTCGATTTCTGCGATGCAGACAACCTGGCTGGAGTCAAGACCCTTAATGCGAAGCGGAGCATTGATGAATCTCTTAATCTTAGCTCCCTTGGGAATCTCGGACAGATGCATATCCTCAACACCTGTACAGAACTTACCGGTATAGTATCCCAGAATATGTCTGTGACAATCCGGCGGAAGCTCGCCTTCCGGACAGGATGCGGAAGCGGATCCGATAGCAAGGAAGTCCATGCCGATACCCTTCAGGTTCGGGAAGTTCTCTGTCAGATAATCACCTGCGCTCGGAGCGATGTAGGCACCTTCATTCTGATAGGTGTTCTGATCGGTCTCACGATACTGCTCCATACCGGTACGGATCAGAGCAAAGGAAACTTTGGAGAGAACGTCAGCGTAGGGCTCAAGGTCCTCTTTGTAGATTCCCTGTGCCGGTCCCTTGGGGATCTCAAGAAGAGCAACTTCTGTATGGCAGAAGTACTCGATGGGAAGCTCATTGATGCTGATACCGTCTTTCACGAAATGACGGGGAGCATCCATATGAGTTCCACA
>CACXGS010000236.1 GCA_902767195.1 uncultured Lachnospiraceae bacterium
ATATTATCACAATACTATTAAAAGCTCAATCTACAGCCATAATTTAGATAGCGTAACTTTACTGTAGGAATTTCAGGATAGAACTATCCCTTTGAGTTATCGTCTTAAGTAGATATTTAGAAATGGATCAAAGTATAAGATGCCTAACTTCATTTTACGCTATCACATAGAACTGGATACGTCAAATTTCATGATTCTTCAGAGACGGTAATCCTGCTTTTTTGGCTGAAGGGTTGACAACGAGCCTCTGGCACTGTGATTCCCGCCAGCCACTGCCACCCGGCTTTGCGACCCGGCTGGCAGCCGGACAGGCTGTCACAGTGCCTTCTCATTGATCAACCCGTTCCGCCTTTTTAGACCGTTTCGACCGTCTCTTCCAAATCTGCACCCTATACCAGGATATGTTGCCGGAAGAACAGCTTTTCTCTTGTCTGCAGACTCAGCGATGCCCTTGCTGCTTCCACATATTTCCCAAGCTGTCCATGTTTGTTCTTTTCGCTGGAAAGAACCTGTGAAGCGGAAAAGCAGAAATCTCTTTCCGCTCCTGCTGCTTTTGGCATTTCTTCTTCCTGATACCGGACCAGTTCGAGCATATCCCCTCCATTCAGGTAGTATGCCCGCAGATGGCACATCTTATCCGCTCCGCGGCGGCTCCATCCCATCGGTCTGGAACTCATACGGTCACTGAGCACATGGCTGACATGTCCTTCTGCGCTGCATCCCTTGACGGTTTTCCGGTTTATAAACCGGATCCGTGCTGCCATCCAGTTATTCAGGAAGTATTGTCCGCTCTCCCGGATCCTTTCCCGGGCATTCTCTGTTTCCCCATATCCGGCCAGTACTTCTGTATAAGCCCGAAACGCTTCTTTCGTCCCGTCTTCGATCAACCGCTTCAGTTCCTTCCGCACTTCCTCTGTCTCATCCAGCATATGACCGCTCATTTTTAAAAGATGTTTTGACATGTGGAATTCATCCAGCACAGTCACGATCCCGCTGATCCTGTTTTTTCCGGTGCGGATCCAGCCCCCGCCATCTGCGTTCAGGTAGATCTTCTTCACTTTGGAAAGGTCATAGGTCTTCTCCAGATAGTCTTCCACTTCTTTCCATAATTCCCTGTTGATCTCTCTTTCATAGACGCCACTGAAATAATGTCGGTTCACCAGCCGGTTCCGTTTGCTCTCTGGTGCTTCTCTTTCGATCCCTTCATAGACATAGAGCAGTTTCCCCAGCACCGTGTTGTTCTTATAACCGGAATCATTGACGGACAGATCCCCCTTCTCCTTTTGGAACTGAAGGGCTATGTGGTCTTCATCCGCATCGATATAGAGATAATCCACCACCTTCTTTTCCTTCGGAGGCTCTTTTTTCGGGAATTCCAGACTGTGGACCACGTTCTTCACCGTCTGTTTGCTTACCCATTCTTCATTCAGGCAGGTTTCTTCCCCGGCTTTGCGGTAGGATGTCTGTACAGCCTCCGTCAGCATCCTTTCCTTTGCGTCTTCCGTCAGACGTTGATGAGGAGAGAAGCCAAGGATCTGGTCGACCAGGTAGCAGCTCTCCCTGGTTATCTTATTCCGGAAGAGCGTTTTCTGAAAGTGTACGGTCCCAAGATGGGTAATAAGCTCTTTTGTATCCGTACGGACAATATCCCATTTTTCCTTGCGCTCGCCGCTTACCCGTATCATGGTATTCCTTGATGTCAGAGTTTCTCCAATGATGTTCAGAGCAAGCTGATTTGTCTCTGTTCCAATCCCCTTGACATACTCTGCCAGTTTATCAGGGTGTTCCGCAAAACTCTCGCTTAATCTGATAAGTTTTGGGATTCCATTTTCAATAAAGTCTGTTATACTGTTAATCATAGAGAGCACCTGCCTTTGAATTTGTTTTTTTGTCGTGATTAAAACTATAACACAAAGTGGTGTTCTCTATTTCTTTTTCCTACAAAAATTTTACACTAACCCAACTGACCGCCGTTGCGATTGAAAATAATCCTGGATTCATATAAGATGTATCTTAGATTGTAGTAGAAGGGAGAAAACAAAGTGACTAATGATAAATCGCCCCTGACCACTCTTTGCTATTTGGAGAAGGACGATGCCTACCTCATGCTGCACCGGGTCTCGAAAAAGAATGACATTAATAAGGATAAGTGGATCGGTGTCGGAGGACATTTCGAGAAGGGGGAGAGCCCGGAAGAATGCCTGCTGCGGGAAGTCAAAGAGGAGACTGGTTATCAGTTGACCAAATGGTCTTTCCGTGGACTGGTGACCTTTATCTCGGACCGCTGGCCCACAGAGTATATGTGCCTTTACACGGCTGACGGCTTCGAAGGACAGCCTGTCCCCTGTGATGAGGGAGATCTGGTCTGGGTTCCGAAAAAAGACATCAAAGACCTCTATCTCTGGGAGGGGGACAGGATTTTCCTTGGCCTCATCCGCGATGATTATCCCTTCTTTTCCCTCAAGCTGAAGTACCAGGGAGATCAACTGACAGAAGCGGTGCTGGATGGAAAAGATATCCTGGATACACGGCGGCAATATTATTAATTTATGCCATATCGCATCTTTTTATGCTCGCTTAATTCTTTGTTGTTTATAAGCTGTTTTCCTTTTTCTATCAGTTCATCCAAGGAGTAACAAGGAATCATTGCCAGTTTCATTTTGGATTGGGAGCTCCTCGGATTACTCGTTCCCACTGTTTTATAATAACAGTGGGAATCCTCATTATATAGTAAAACGGTGTCATCTTGTCCAATCATTTCCAGAGAATCCTTGTCGATTTCCAATGCAATGTTGTCCCGTGATAATGATGATGAAATAAATACCCTTATGACATCGTCATCAAAAAACCAATGGTCTTTTGTGTATTCATCCCATACATTTAAACTGATATCTGCGTACTTGTTGATTTTTTTGAGAAGAACGGATTTCTTGCTGCCGTCCTCAAGGGAAATCCTGCAGAGTGTACTGTCAATGCCAAGATAGTATAAGTATTCATCGGTCAATGTAAAAGATGCTATCTCCAGATGATTGATCTCCACGATGGGTTTCTCTTTCTCGGTGTCAAAAACAAGGAGTTTCTCTCCGTCATATAACCCAACCTGTCTGTTGTTGAATTGTATATTGTCACACATGCCAATTATGCCATCCTCCAGAGAGAGCAGTTTCCCCGTATCAAGGCATACAATTGCATGCTCTCCCTCATAGACCTCGATATAAGCGATGGATCCGGAGCTGCTCAGGTTGTGGATTCTTGTTGTGCAGTCACTGTTTCTGGTGATACCTTTTGACAGTTCTGAAAAAGTGCCGTCTGATACTTGGTAAACTGCACGATAATACTCCGTTGTATCTTTCCTATAACCTTCCATTAAGAGAACAGGTCGATCTCCTTTTCAACCCAGAC
>CACXGS010000237.1 GCA_902767195.1 uncultured Lachnospiraceae bacterium
ATCCTGACAACGGATACCGTCAAAAAGGAGATTGCCCTCTCTTTTATGATTGGTGACAGAGAAATACGGATCGGCGGTATGTGTAAGGGAGCCGGGATGATCCATCCCAACATGGGCACCATGCTGGCCTTTATCACCAGTGATGCTGCCATCAGTCCGGAGCTTCTGGACCGGTATGTGAAGGAGCTGGTGACTGATTCCTTTAACATGGTATCGGTGGATGGCGATACTTCCACCAATGATACCTGTATGGTTCTTTGCAACGGACTGGCCGGCAACCGGGAGCTGACAGAAGACAGCGACCAGGCCCGGATTTTTAAAGAGGGTCTTTCTTACGTCATGCAGTATCTGGCCAGGGCCATTGCGGCGGACGGAGAAGGATGCAGCAGGCTGTTTGAGGTGTGCTGCCTGGGAGCAGCAAGGAAAGAGACGGCCAGGATTCTGGCCAAATCAGTGGTCTGCTCTACTCTGACTAAGGCGGCTGTTTTCGGGAAAGATGCCAACTGGGGCAGGATTCTCTGTGCCATGGGATACAGCGGAGCTGATTTTGATCCGGAAAAGGTGGACATTTCCCTGGAGAGTGAACATGGTAAGCTGCAGATCGTCAAAGACGGTGTGGCTACAGATTACAGTGAAGAGAAAGCAACAGAGATTCTCTCCGGCAACCCTGTGACAGCAGTCCTTCATATCCATCAGGGAGAAGAAAGTGCTGTTGCCTGGGGCTGTGACCTGACCTATGAGTACGTATCTATCAATGCAGATTACCGGTCATAGATTACAGGTGGGTTAAGGATAGAAGGGAGATAGAATGACAGATATCAATATCAATGAAGACATTAATCAGGAAATGATCAAGGCCAATACCCTGATCGAAGCCCTGCCTTACATCCGGCGTTTTAACGGGGCAGTGATCGTGGTGAAATACGGCGGCTCCGCCATGCTGGATGAACAGCTGAAATACAATGTAATCAAAGATGTGGCTTTGCTTAAGCTGGTGGGCATGAAACCCATCATTGTCCATGGAGGAGGAAAAGAGATCAGCAAATGGGTCCGTCTTTCAGGAAAAGAACCGGAATTTTATAATGGCCTCCGAATCACCGATGAAGATACCATGGAAGTGGCGGAAATGGTCCTTAACAAGGTCAATAAAGAGCTGGTAGGACTGATGCAGAAGATGGGTGTCAATGCAGTAGGTCTCTGCGGAAAAGACGGCAACATGCTTCGCGTGAAGAAAAAGATGCCGGAAGGAAAAGATATCGGTTACGTGGGAGAGATCAGTGAAGTGAACACCAGTCTTCTGGAAACCCTGATGGAAAATGACTTTATTCCGGTTATCGCTCCTGTGGGCCTGGGAGACGGTTACAGGCCATACAATATCAATGCGGATGACGCAGCCTGCGGAGTTGCCAAGGCGATGAATGCAGAGAAGCTGGTATTCCTGACAGATATCGAAGGAGTCTTTATGGATCCTTCCAACAAGAAGACTCTCATTTCCGAGATGGATGTAAATACAGCCAAAGAGTTTATTGCCGACGGAATCGTCGGCGGAGGGATGCTTCCCAAGCTTGCCAACTGTATTAATGCCATTGAGGAAGGAGTTTCCAGAGTCCATATCCTGGACGGCAGGCTGAAACACTGCCTTCTTCTGGAGTTCTTTACGGAGAAAGGTATCGGAACTGCTATACTGAAAGAGCCCTTATTCTGAGGAGTGATGTTATGAGCAAAAAAATGAACAGCATAATGGAGCAGGGGGAGAAATATCTCCTGAAAACATATAATCGTTTTCCCGTGGTTTTCGAGCGGGGTGAAGGCGTCTGCCTTTATGATACGGATGGGAAGAGATATCTGGACTTTGCAGCGGGAATTGCTGTATTTGCCCTGGGATACGGAAATGAGGACTATAATAATGCCCTGAAGTCTCAGATCGACCAGATTATCCACACATCCAATCTCTACTATAACAAGCCGGCCGTGGAGGCGGCAAAAACCATCGTGGAATCCACTGGCATGTCAAAAGTCTTCTTTACCAACAGCGGAACAGAAGCCATCGAGGGAGCGCTGAAGGTTGCCCGGAAATATGCCTGGTTAAAGGATTCCAGCAAAGACTATGAGTTCATTGCCATGAATCATTCTTTCCATGGAAGAAGTCAGGGGGCGCTTTCAGTCACCGGTAATGCCCATTATCAGGACGGTTTTGTGCCGGTTCCCATGAGAGCCGTCTTTGCGGATTTTAACGATCTGGATGACGTGCGTTCCAAAATCACTGACAGGACATGCGGTATCATCTGTGAGGTGGTACAGGGAGAGGGCGGTATTTATGAAGCAGACCCTGAATTCCTGACCGGACTCCGCCAGCTTTGTGATGAGCATGACATCCTTTTGATCTTTGACGAGATTCAGTGCGGGATGGGACGATGTGGTTCTCTCTATGCCCACGAACTCTACGGGGTGAAACCGGATGTGCTGACTCTGGCTAAGGCATTAGGCTGCGGCGTTCCTGTTGGGGCATTTGTCACTTCAGAGAAGGCTTCTCATGCTCTGGTGCCTGGTGATCACGGAACTACTTACGGGGGGAATCCCTTTGCCTGTGCCGCAGTGAATGAAGTGTACCGCCAGTTTGCGGAGAGGGATCTGGTTGCCCATGTCAAAGAAGTGGGGACCTATCTCTATGAGCAGTTAGAAGAACTGAAAAAGGAATATCCCCAGATTACAGATCACCGGGGTCTCGGCCTCATGCAGGGACTGGAATTTGATCATCCGGTGGGAGATCTGGTTAAAAAAGCCCTGGAGAAAGGGCTGGTTATTATATCAGCCGGGGCAAATGTCCTTCGCTTTGTTCCTCCTCTGGTTATTGAGAATGAACATGTGGATGAGATGGTTGGTATACTGAAAGAGCTCCTGTAAGCAGAAAATGTTTCGGTTTTTTAAATAAATTGTTACAAAACCCAAAAAATCTTCTTGAAATCACAGTCGATTAACTGTATTATAGATAAGGGACTATATAACAGGATGTTGCGGTTTATTACCTGCACCAACACAAGATAAGCAGTGCAGCCTTGTTTTGCCGGGAAGGAGGATTTCCAGGGTGAAACAAACCGGAACATTATCAGGAAGAAACCGGTCTCTTATCCTCTGCTTTTTCATATTGATAATCTCTCTGTGGGGGTGTGCTTCCGAAGGGCAGGTATTCCGGGAGGAAGCGCTGTCTACAGAAGAAAGCGGACTTGCGCAGTCAGATCGGTCTGTAAGGCCGACGGCTGCTGAAGAATCCACGTCTCCTGAACTGGTTGTCCATGTTTGCGGCTGTGTGCGTCGTCCGGGACTCTACCGTTTAGAAGCCGGAAGCCGCATTATGCAGGCTGTGGATGCCGCAGGAGGATTTGACAAGAAGGCAGATCAGGAGGTCTGGAATCTGGCGGCCCCTCTCGAGGACGGCATGCAGATACGCATACCGGCGAAAGGAGAGAAGGGGGAGAAGCCGGAGTCGGCGAATGACAGCAGCTCACTGGTGAATATCAATACAGCCTCTGCTGCAGAGCTGATTACCCTGAACGGAATCGGGGAAGGCAGGGCAAAGGATATTGTCGATTACAGGGAGCAGAACGGTTCCTTCCACAGGATAGAGGATATTAAAAGTGTGCCCGGGATTGGCCCGGGGATTTATGAGAAGATTAAAGAAGCAATTACTGTCTAAACTGAGGTGAATTATGGCAAAAAAGGTGTTAATTGTCGATGATGAGAAGTTAATTGTAAAGGGATTGAATTATTCTCTGCAGCAGGAAGATATGGAAGTTGACTGCGCATATGATGGAGAAGAGGCTCTGGAGATGGCTAAGAAGACAGAATACGATGTTGTTCTTTTGGATGTCATGCTTCCTAAGATGGATGGGTTCGAAGTCTGTCAGCAGATTCGTGAATTCTCCAACATGCCTATCATCATGCTCACTGCCAAAGGGGATGATATGGATAAGATCCTGGGACTGGATATCGGTGCTGATGACTATATTACCAAGCCATTTAACATCCTTGAAGTGAAGGCAAGAATTAAGGCGATTATGCGCAGAAGCTCCAGGAAGACGACACAGGAAGAGGAAAAGAAGGTCTTTGAGAAGAACGGTCTCAAGATTGAATGTGACAGCAGAAGAGTATTTGTCGATGAGAAGGAAGTGAGACTGACAGCCAAGGAATATGATCTGCTTGAGCTTCTGTCCTTCCATCCCAATAAAGTATACAGCAGGGAAAAGCTTCTGAATATCGTATGGGGCTACGACTATCCCGGCGATGTCCGTACCGTTGATGTGCATATTCGGAGACTGCGTGAGAAGATTGAGCGCAATCCCGGTGAGCCGGCTTACATCCATACCAAGTGGGGGGTCGGATACTAGTTCCAGGATTAGGATACCGTCCGGATTACAGTAATGAACATAAAGCTGTGATAAAGGAAAGGTACCGGATTCCCTTTCAAGGGTACCCGGTACCTTTTTTTATCACAGCTTTTTATATGAGAAGGAGAAGACTTATGTTCTATTATATCTGGCCTCTGGCATTAGTCCTGCTGTCCAATACTTTTTATCAGATCTGTGCCAAGTCCGTTCCGGGCGAGATGAATCCGCTGGCGTCTCTGACCATTACCTATTTCATTGGCGCTCTTGTCTCCGGAGTTCTGTTTTTCCTCCTCAACCGGGATGCAAATCTGATTCGGGAGTGGGGTAAAACAAACTGGGCTCCACTGGTTCTGGGTCTTGTGATTGTCGGTCTGGAGGTCGGATACATTTATGCTTACAAGGCCGGCTGGCCGGTGAGTACGGCCCAGATTGTGCAGGCATCTCTGCTGGCAGTCATCCTGGTTTTTGTGGGCGCTGTACTCTACCATGAGAAAGTGACATGGAATAAGGTTGCCGGAATTCTGGTGTGTCTGGCAGGGCTCGGATTGATTAATATAAAATAGAAGGTGTTTCGCAATGAACATTTGGGATATTATCATCATCGGAATAATCCTGCTTGTATCCGGTCTGGCTGTCAGACATATTATCCGGAACCGGGGAAACTCCTGCGGGAATTGTGAAGGATGTCTCCGTGACTGCAGGAAATGCGCAAAAGATAAGGATATTGAAAAAGAACGATAGTTCGTACAGAATACAGAGAAAGACTCTGACAGATAGGAGATGGACGATATTTCTAGATTCAACAAAAACAGGATTCAAAGTTATTTTCCCATAAGCATAGTCTGCGCTGTGATCTTCTTTATCCTGGTCAATACACTCCTCTTTGTGGCAACCTTGTATCTGGTAGGTTCCTATGAAAAGAAATCGATGGATCGCAGGGCTGTGACCGTGAGCAAACAGTGTACGGTCCTTGCCAACGAAGTTGTCCGCAATGGACTGGATAATTATTTCCGGGAAGATTCCTCTGATTTTTCTTCCAGGAGCATCATGGAAGTACAGCAGCTGGCCAACAATCTGGGAGGCCGGATTCTGATTCTTGATAATAAAATGAATATTCTGACGGACACTTATGATCTCTATGAAGGTCGCTATCTGGTGAATCCGGATGTAGTGCACGCCATGCAGGGAGAACAGGTGCCCTACCGGCATGTGGGCAGAGACTACCTTCAGGTTATGACACCCATCCGGGATTTTGAGACCGGGGAGAATATGGGAGTGATCATTGCCATCGGTTCTCTGGATGACAAGAACAGTATCTCTGCTTCCCTGAGGGATCAGAGAGAGACGATCATGGGTATTTTTCTTCTGATCTCTCTGATCATGGGTGTCCTGATGTGGCTGATTCTGTTCCGCTCCTTTAAGAACTTTCAGAAGCCTTTGGATGATATCGCAGCCGGACATCAGGAAGGAGGCCTTCCCAACAGGGGATTTAGGGAGTATGTAAAGATTTCGGAAGCAGTGAATCGGATGATCAGCCGGTCGGATGAGCTGGAGCGAAGCCGGCAGGAGTTTGTATCTAATGTCTCCCATGAGCTGAAGACCCCGATTACTTCGATGAAGATTCTGGCAGATTCCCTGATCATGCAGAAGGACGCTCCTGTTGAGCTTTATCAGGAGTTCATGACCGATATCGGACATGAGCTCGACCGGGAGAATCAGATTATTAACGACCTTCTGACCCTGGTTAAGATGGACAAGACGGATGCATCCATGAATATCACTTCGGTGAATATCAATAACATGCTGGAAGTTCTCCTGAAAAGAGCCCTTCCTCTCGCCCAGCAGAGGAATATTACGATTCGCCTGGAGACTATGAGGGAAGTCATCGCCGAGGTGGATGAGGTGAAACTGGCACTGGCATGCAATAATCTTATTGTGAATGCAGTCAAGTATAATAACGATAACGGCCTGGTTCTTGTGTCCCTGAATGCAGACCATAAGTTTTTCTATATCCGGGTGAAAGACACAGGATGTGGTATTCCGGCAGAGGATCAGGACATGATCTTTGAGAGATTCTACCGGGTGGACAAGGACCGTTCCCGAGAGACCGGCGGCACAGGTCTTGGTCTGGCCATAACCCGTAAAGTGCTGCTGATGCATAAAGGATCGATCCGGGTACATAGTCGGGAAGGGGAAGGATCCACATTTACCATCCGTGTACCCCTCAATTATGTTCCGAATACATAAGATTCTGATGGAGGGTTGTATCCATGAGAAAGAAGAGAAGAAACATTCAACAATATACCCTGTACTTTCTTGCCCTTGTGTTGTTTTCTTCCATGGTTTTCTCCGGCTGTGGCAGTAAGGCCGATGAGGATGAGAACCATCAGGGAGACGATATTTTTCTGTATTACCTGAATGGGGAAGAAGATGATTTTATCAAAGTGAGTTACACTCTGGAGAATCGTAATGACCCGGAAAAGGAATCCCGGGAGGTTTTAAGCCTTTTGTCTAATATCGACACTTTGGACAGGAGTGACTGTAAGGCTTCCATTCCAAAAGAAGTGGCAGTGAATTCCATCAAGATATCCAAAGGCAGGGAGACGATTGATTTTGGTGCGGGATACCGTCAGATGAGTTCCCTCCAGGAAGCACTGATGAGAATTTCTGTGGTTGAGACCGTCTGTCAGATTGACGGCGTAGATAAAGTATCTTTTACTGTTAACGGAGAGGAGCTTTTAGATCACGAGAATCAACCGCTGTCACAGATCTCCGGGGGTCAGATTATCCTTTCCGATGATTTTGATACCATATATTCCCAGGAGAAGAAAGTGACCCTTTACTATGCCGACTCAGAGGGAAGCAAGCTTGTTCCTGTTACCGTTACTTTGAAAGCGAAAGATAACATGCCCATGGCAGAGCGCATTATCCAGGCACTGAAAACTGTACCCAAAGGAAGGGAGGGACTCTTAAGTCCCATTCCCAAAGAACTGCAGGTGAATCAGACCCAGATTGTGGGAAATACCTGCTATATCGATGTGAATACAGCAATCGAGAATCTGGTTCCTGATGTAGAAGAAGAGATTACCATCTACTCTATTGTGAATTCCATTGCATCCCTGGATGAGAACTATTCGGTGCAGTTTACTGTGGAAGGGCAGCGCATACCCAGTGTTAACCGTTTTAAGAATTTTGACCGCCTGTTAAAAGAGAACCAGGATCTGACAAGGAAAGAAAAAGAATAAAGCGCAGGATAATCCCTGCAAAACATAAAGAGAACGCCGCAGTTGTGTTTTTGAGTCCATTGTAACGACGATGGAAACAAACACAACTGCGGCGTTCTTTTTTTATCGGCCGCTATTTTTTTATGACATATATGCCCCGGAAAAAAGCATGAAAAAGTGTGATGAGGCCACTTTCGGAATACTGTTGAAACAACAACAAAAATATTTGAAAAATTATTAAAATAACAGTTGACAAACAGAATAACTGTTGTTATAATAACGCCAACAGTTAAAACAACAGCAAAACAACAATTAGACAGAACTAAAATTGTTGTTTTAACAAAATGGTTTTTATTTTAATGAGGAGGGTGTTATGAAAGCAAAAGCAGTCAGACTTCACGCAGCAAAAGATCTTCGTTTAGACGAATTTGAACTTCCGGAGATCAAAGACGACGAGATTCTGGTCAAAGTTGTATCCGACAGTGTGTGCATGTCAACTTACAAATGTGCCATTCTGGGAACGGACCACAAGAGAGTACATGAAGATGTGGCAGATCATCCGGCAATTATGGGACATGAGATGGCAGGAGACATCGTAAAAGTCGGAAAGAAGCATCAGGATCAGTTTAAACCGGGTATGAAGTTCACACTTCAGCCTGCACTGAATTACAAGGGAACGATGTGGAGCCCCGGTTATTCCTACGAGTTCTTCGGTGGTAATACAACCTATTGTATTATTCCTCAGGAGGTTATGGAACTTGGATGTATGCTGGAGTACAAGGGAAGAGCTTACTACGAAGCATCTCTGGCAGAGCCTTTATCCTGCAGCGTTGGTGCTTTGCGCGCAGCTTACCACACCAAAATGGGTGTCTACACTCATGACATGGGTATCCGTGAAGGCGGAAAACTTGCCATCATGGCCGGTGCCGGCCCCATGGGACTGGGAGCTTTGGATTATGCCATGAATTGTGACCGCCGTCCGGGAATGATCGTTGTTACAGACGTTAACCAGGAGAGACTGGACCGGGCAAATGTATTGTTCCCGGCAGACGAAGCCCTGGAGAAGGGAATCGAGCTTCATTTTGTCAACACAGGAGAAGTTGAAGATCCGGTTGCTTTCCTGCGTGAAATGACCGGCGGAACCGGTTTTGATGATGTTTTGTGCTATGCGCCGGTTGGAGCAGTCATCGAACAATCCAGCGGAGTATTGGGACGGGATGGCTGCCTGAATTTCTTTGCAGGACCGACAGACCCGAATTTCAGTGCAAAAATCAATTTCTATGATGTTCATTACAATTCTGCCCATGTCATCGGAACGACAGGCGGGAATACAGCAGATTTGGTGGAATGCCTGGATCTGACAGCAGAAGGAAAGATCAATCCGGCTGTTATGGTAACACATATCGGCGGACTGGATGCCGCAGGCGAAACCATCCTGAATCTTCCCAAGATCCCGGGAGGAAAGAAACTGATCTACAACCATATTGAGATGCCTCTGATCGCCCTTACAGATCTCCGCGAAAAGGGTAAGGAAGATGAGAGATACACTGCTCTGGCAGATATCGTTGATGCACACAGAGGACTCTGGTGTCCCGAAGCAGAAGAATATCTTCTGGCTAACTTTTAATGTTGGATAGTTTGTGAAGGGAAAAGAAAGGGGAACGATTATGAAAAACGGAATTCAGAGATTTGGTAAATTCTTATCCGCTATGGTTATGCCCAATATCGGCGCATTCATAGCCTGGGGTTTAATTACAGCCCTGTTTATTCCGGACGGCTGGCTTCCCAATGAGCAGCTGGCCTCCCTTGTATCTTTAATGTTAACATTCCTGCTGCCGATTCTCATCGCCTATACAGGTGGTAGAATGGTCGGCGGAGACCGGGGCGGCGTCATCGGTGCCATCGCAGTCATGGGATGTATCGCCGGTGTCGGCGGAATGGACGGACAGCCAATGCTTATGGGTGCTATGGTTATGGGACCTTTTGCAGGCTGGGTCATCAAGAAATTTGACAAGTTTATGGAAACAAGAATGCCGGCCGGCTTTGAGATGCTGATTAACAACTTCTCCATCGGTATCATCGGTATGCTGATTGCCATACTCGGATACTATGTAATCGGACCGGTTATGACAGTTATCCTCACGGTTCTTACAGCCGGTGTTGACGTACTGATCAAACATAACCTGCTTCCGCTGTCTGCGATCTTCATTGAGCCTGCCAAGGTTCTCTTCCTTAACAATGCCATCAACCACGGTATCTTTACACCGATTGGTGCAGAGCAGGTTAAGACAGCCGGACAGTCCATCATGTACATGCTCGAAGCAAACCCCGGTCCCGGACTCGGTGTTCTGTGTGCCTACTGGGCATTTGCCAAAGATAAGGCAACCAAGGATTCCGCACCCGGCGCCATCATCATCCATTTCCTCGGTGGTATCCATGAGATCTACTTCCCCTATGTTCTGATGAACCCGGTAGTGATCATTGCCCCGATCGTTGGTAATATCTGTGCCATCACATGGTTCTCCCTGACCGGATGCGGACTGAAAGGACCTTCCTCTCCCGGATCCATCATCGCTTTCCTTGCCATGGCACCGAAAAACAAAATTATCTTTGTAATACTTGGTGTTCTGATTGCCGCAGCAGTATCCTTTGCCATTGCCTCTGTCATCATCCGCGCTACCAGCAGCAGTGCTTCCATTGAAGATGCCCAGGATCAGATGGCCGATATGAAAGCAAAAGCCAAGGGAACATCCTCTGTAACAGACGCTGAAGCAGTTCGTAAAGTAATCTTTGCCTGTGACGCCGGAATGGGATCCTCCGCTATGGGAGCTACCAAATTCCGTAACCGTGTGAAGGCCGCAAGACCTGACATTACCGTTGCCAATACATCAGTAGACAATATTCCTGCAGACTGTGACATCGCAGTTGTTCAGACCACTCTCCAGGATCGTGCCAGAAAATCAGCGCCTCAGGCTCAGCTGGTTACCATCGGCAACTTCCTGAATGACCCGGCTCTGGATGCCCTTTATGTACAGCTTACCACCCTCGATGCTCCGGCTGCCGCTGCAGAAGATGCTGTGGATGAAGCCGTTGAACATGCCGAGAAGTCACTGAAAAAGGATGTAATCATCAGAGAGAGCATCCGTCTGAACCAGCCCTCTGTCAGCAAGGAAGAAGCCATCCGCAGAGCCGGAGAACTTCTGGTAGAGAGAGGCTGCGTAGAACCTGCTTACATCGATGCCATGCTGGAGAGAGAGAAACTTGTCAGCACATATATGGGCATGGGAATCGCCATTCCTCATGGAACTGCCCAGGCAAAAGGAACGGTGAAGAAGACCGCCATTACTATGCTGCAGTATCCGGAAGGTGTTGATTTCGGCGATGAGAAGGCTCAGCTTGTCTTCGGTATCGCAGGAATCGGTGATGAGCATCTGGATCTTCTCGGTAAGATCGCAGAATGTCTGGATGATCCGGAAGTCCTCGAAAAGATGAAGACGACGGATGATGTGGACTGGATCATGAAAACACTCTCATAGATAAATTCCATAATACCTGCGGAAAACTGCTTTACGCGAATCGGAGGACCATTCTATGGTCCTCCGATTTCTTTATAAAGAGTGTTGTTTATTTTGCTTTATTCATGTTAGAATATGTAGCGGAATCCTTTTTAGAAGAAAACCTCTATGAAGATGATAGAATGAGACAACACCAGTTAGTGATGCCAGGCCTGGTCCTGACATCCTGAAAGGAGGAAACATGGATTCTGTGGAAAGCAGACGAAATGCCATAGTAGAATGGGTCAACGAGCACGGGGAAATAACTTTTGCAGAACTTAAGAAGGCATTTCCTAATGTTTCCGATATGACTCTTCGGACAGATCTGAAGAATCTGGACGATAACAAAAGAATTGTCCGGATCTACGGAGGCGCAAGGTCGGTGGATGTGGTAGTTGGCACAGATGACTATCTGGGCAAGCGAAGCGTAAGAAATGTTGAAGAGAAAAAAATAATTGTCATGAAGGCAAAGGAAATGGTCAGCCCCGGGGCAACGATCTTTCTCGACTCGGGCAGCACGACGACCATGCTGGCTTCCCAGCTTGCCGACCAGTCGAATCTCATTGTGACCAGCAGCATCAGCTGTGCTATGGAGCTGGCGGGTCTGGAGAAAACAAAAGTAGTGATTCCCGGGGGATCCCTGAACCGTTACAGTATGAGTGTCTGTGGCATTCAGGGCATCAGGGAGCTTCAGAAAATGAATTTTGACCTGGCATTTATCGGGGTTACTTCTTACGATGATCATACCGGATTTGCCTGCAATGTCTATGAGGAATCACTTCTCAAGCAGACTGTAATTAACAGGGCAAAAAAGAATATTGTCCTGATGGATTCCAAAAAGGTCGGGAAACGCAGCACCTTTACCTTTGGCACTCTTCAGGATGTGGATGCTGTGGTCTCGGACGGACATCTTCCGGCCAGCTTTTTGTCGGAATGTCTGGAATACAGTGTGGAAGTGTACTGATTCGGGAGGGATATTATGAATAAAGCCATCAGAATACGGATGAACCGGGGAAATGAAGATTATTGCAGAACATCTTCGGAAGAACTGAGATTAAAGACTGCCAAAGAAGGACAGCACCCATATGCCATCGTTATATGCTGCTCCGACTCCCGGGTCGTGCCGGAACACATTTTTCAGGCAGATATCGGGGAACTGTTTGTAATCCGGGTAGCCGGAAATGTGTTAGATAATCACCAG
>CACXGS010000238.1 GCA_902767195.1 uncultured Lachnospiraceae bacterium
CGAAGAGTATGGACGAACCCTTTACCCTGATTTTCAAGGAGCCATACCTGAGGCGGTCCCCCATCTATGAGCGCTACCGTCTGGTATTTCATGAGCTGACACACATCGTGGATTACAGGGATTATGCCAGACTGAACGGTCTTACTTCCTATGCCGAGCTTTTCAAGAGCCAGGAGACCATCCTCTTCCAGAACTGGTCTGAATACCATGCAGAGCGAAGAGGTTATGCTGCATGGCTCAAGCACCGCTACGGTGTGAAGATGGATTATGATACCAGCAAACAGAAGCAGGAGATCATGAGACAGGAGACCATCAGTAATATCCGCTACTACGGGGAACACTATACGAATACTGCAGAGTACGGTTCTTCCAGACAGATTTATTTCACCATGCATCTTCTTGCAAGGATGAGCATCTGGATGCAGATGCTTCCGGTTCAGGTGGGTGAGATCCTGATGAAAGACCCCTTTAACTACCGTGGTATGGACTGGATCAAGAAGCTTATGTATCTGTTCAGCAAATATCCCAATATCGAACAGATGAATAATCACTTCTACGACATCGCCAGGATTATCGCCGAGAATCTTGCTCTTACCAGAGAGCAGATCTGGGAGAAGGTTTCCTGACATTCATGAAGCTTTGTTTAATATAATAATTAATATAATGATTTAAATGTATAGGAGGGAATTATCATGAAAGCTATCGGATTAACCAGGATTACATTAGAGCGTTTCGGACTGGACCACATCGGTTTTGAGTTCCATCCCTTTGGAACAGAGCTTCCGGTACATCTTCTCTAATTAATATTTATAATAAGTACAAGGGTCAGATGATATTTATCATTTGACCCTTTCTTTTACCCTTTTCTGATTTTATTGACGGCCTTCAGTGCCACCAGTCCTCCCTTAAGGGGAGATCCTGTATTCCATAACTTCTCGAAATCTACGGCAAGCTTTTCCCCGTAAGTATGATAAATCACCCTGAACCTTTCTTCCTTATACTCATAGCCTGTCAGGGAAAACCAATGCCAGTTAAGATCTTTAAGGCCCGGATCCCGGTGGGAGAGAATCAGACATGCTACCGGCAGATTCCTGGAGAGGACTTCTATTATAAACTGTTCCGCCTTCCCCGGGTCCTCCCGTCCCACGCAAAGCTCATATTCCGGTTCATAACCTCTGTCCATCAGATAATGACGAAATCCCTCCGTAAAAATAGACAGTCTGGTGACCCCGTTAAAACGAGGCCTGATATAGGGCTTCAGGATCATGGCATATTCATCATAATCCTTCTTTGTCATGGAATCCGGGTCATAGGGACAGCAGTCCTTAAGTCCGTAATTCTTTGACAGACAGATTGCCATATCCCCGGCTGCCAAAGCGGCACAACCTCCGAGATTCATCCAGAAGTCTTTGCACCAGTCCTGGTTACCTCCCGGACTTCCTTCAATATTATAATAATCGATATGAAAAGATTTCTTTGCGGCCATTCCTCCCATCCTTTCATCAGATTCCAATTGAAACTCCCTCCTCTTAATGGGTGAGTTGAACAGAATCCAAATTAACTATTCAAAGCCGTTTCCCGTAGTACAACCGTTTTACCCGGGGACTGATATCACATACGAATTCATAGTTAATGGTCCCAGTAAGATTGGAGAGATCTTCCACAGTAATAACCTCATCTCCATCCCTGCCCACCAGGGTAACCAGATCCTCGACGCAGACGTCAGGTATATCTGTAACATCGACCATCATCTGATCCATACACACTCTGCCCACAATGGGTGCTTTTCTTCCCCGGATCAGGACCCATCCCTTATTGGACAGGAGGCGGGGATATCCGTCTGCATAACCAATAGATACCGTAGCCAGCCTGCAGGGGCGATCCACCACATAGGTAGCCCCGTAACTAACCCCGCGGCCCATTTCCGGTTCCATGACATGGACTACATGAGCCCTCCAGGAAAGAGCCGGTGTAAGAGCAAGTTTGTCAAAATCCACCTCATCCGAAGGATACAGGCCATATGTAATAATTCCTGATCTCACCATATCATATCGATGATGGTCGAATTCCATGATTCCTGCACTGTTGCAGATATGGCACAGGTCAACATGGATTCCGTTCTCCTTCATAAGCTGAATAAAATTATCATATCTCTCCATCTGCCGGTAAGTGTATTCTTTATCTGTCATATCGGCACAGGCAAAATGTGTGAAGATTCCCTTCAGATGAATACCCGGAAGAGAAGCAATCTGTTTTAATTCTTCCAGTCCTTTCTCATCGGCAGTGAGTCCGATCCTGGTCATACCGGTATCCAGAGCAATGTGAATATTGGCAGTTTTTCCGGCGCGCTCTGCCTCCCTGGCCATTTTTTCGGCAGTCTCCAGAGAATAGATCGTCTGCTCGATATCATACTCCAGATTCAAATGATAGGACAGAGGCGAATTATAACCAAGCGTCATAATAGGAAGCCGGATTCCGTCCCTTCTCAGCTCTACTCCCTCCTCAATGGTCGCCACGGCATAGTAATCCACCAGGTCTTCAACATAATGGCCGATCTGACAGGCACCGTGCCCGTATCCGTCTGCCTTGATCACGGCAAGGAGCTTTGCCTTGTCTATTTTCTCTCTGATATGAGAAAGATTCTGACGTATGGCGTCAAGATCAATCTCACAGTAGGTTCTCAGATAATGTTCCATCCGATCCTTCCTCCTGTTTATGTATTTAAATACTGATATATATCCCTCTTACTGACTCCCCGGTCTTTGGCCACCGCCTTCATGGCAGCCTTTCGATCCATTCCTTTCTGTTCATAGATTTCCATATGCTCTTCGATGGACATCTCCTCAAAAGTCTTTCTTTCTTCTTCCTCAATCTCACGGTAGTCTTTCCCGTGTATTACCAGCACATATTCCCCCCTGGGTTCATTCTCCCGGTAATAGGAAATCATATCTATAATATTAGATTTGTTAATTGTCTCATATTTTTTCGTCAATTCCCGGCATATGGTCATCTCACGGTTTCCGAGAACCGAGTATAATTCATCCAGTGTTTTCTTCAAATGATGTGGCGCTTCATAAAGTATTATCGTCCTGGTCTCATTGACCAGAGAGTCAAGAATCCTCTTTCTCTCCTTTTTGTCATAAGGCAGGAAAGCCTCAAAAACAAATCTCCTCGTCGGCTGTCCGGACAGAGAGAGGGCTGTGACACAGGCACTGGCTCCGGGAATTGAAGTAACCGGTATTCCGTTATCCAGACATTTCCTGACCAGCTCCTCCCCCGGATCCGAGATTCCCGGAGTCCCGGCGTCTGTAATCAGAGCTACATGCAATCCCTCCAGCATCCTGTCGACAAGATATTCCGCCTTATCATATTTATTATATTCATGATAGCTGGTCATTTTCGTCCCGATTCCAAAGTGATTCAAAAGCCGGATACTGTTTCTGGTATCCTCAGCTGCAATCAGATCTGCCTCTTTTAATATACGCACTGCCCGGAAAGTCATATCCTCCAGATTGCCAATGGGTGTGGCCACAAGAGATAATTTCCCTCCTGTATCCGTATTTCTCATATTACTGCCCCTCCCCTGGCTGCCGGTCCATAATCATCCCGTAAATACGATATACTTCCTCTGTATAGGAACCGTCACTATTGTAAATAATCAGCGGAGGATCCACGGTAATTCTCTGACGGGCTCCCTTTATACAGTCAATCAGAAGCATATTCGGCTCCTTATTGATGGCAGGATAGACCAGTCTCAGTCTTTTAGGCTCCAGACTCGCTGCTTTGCACTCACTGATAATCTCAGCAAGACGGAAAGGCCGGTGGACCATGGTAAAATGTCCCCCCTGCTTCAAAAGCCAGGCGGCCGCTTCTACCACATCAGTTAAGGTGCAGAGCAATTCATGACGGGCGGCTGCCTTCTGATAATTGCCGTTCACAAGGCCATGATCCGCTTTCATATAGGGCGGATTACAGGTCACATAGTCCATCTTTCCTTCCGGATATTC
>CACXGS010000239.1 GCA_902767195.1 uncultured Lachnospiraceae bacterium
CTGATAATTGCCGTTCACAAGGCCATGATCCGCTTTCATATAGGGCGGATTACAGGTCACATAGTCCATCTTTCCTTCCGGATATTCCTCCTGTATTTGGCGGACATCCATGACTTTCATGGTAATTCTGTCCTCCTGCCCGTTCATACGGATACTTCTCTCTGCCATCTCCACATATTCAGGGAAATATTCGATCCCCTCCACTGAGTGTAAATCATACTTGGCATCTAAAAGAATGGGAATGATTCCTGTCCCGCTGCACAGATCTGTCACCATGCTGTTTTTCCTTACTCGGGCATAATCAGATAAAAGAACCGCATCCATTCCAAAGCAGAATCCATCCGTCTTCTGAATAATGCGGCATCCTTTTATCTGGAGATCATCAATGCGTTCATTATCAAAAATGACCGGGTCATTCATATTGATAATATTCGAATTGTTAATTCCTCTCTCCATGATTTATTTTGATTTCTTTCTTTTGTTACGGAACATCAGATCTTCAATCTTATATTCTTCCAGACTCTTTTCGTCTTTCTCATCGGTAATGATCAGTTTCACCTTCTGCTTCAGGACACTGACCTCATGAACAACACCTTTTCCACCACCTCGGATTCTGACCTCATCCCCTACATGAGGCAGCTTGCTGTTCAGATATTCATAGGTTTCCTGTTCGTTCTTCAGACAGCACATAAGCCTTCCGCACATACCTGAGATCTTGGAAGGATTCAGCGACAGGTTCTGCTCTTTAGCCATCTTAATGGAAACAGGTATAAACTCCGAAAGAAAGGTGTTGCAGCACAGGTCTCTTCCGCAGATGCCGATGCCTCCCTTAACCTTCGTCTCATCCCTGACTCCAATCTGTCGAAGTTCAATCCTTGTCTTAAATACTGAGGCAAGATCCTTAACCAGCTCTCTGAAATCGATTCTTCCGTCCGCCGTAAAGTAAAAGAGAACTTTATTATTATCAAAAGTATATTCGCAGTCAATCAGCTTCATGTCCAGATTGTGCTTTTTAATCTTCTCCAGACAAACCTGATAAGCGTGAATGCTTTTCTCCTGATTCTTTTCATGGATCTCATCATCTTTGGCAGTAGCAATACGGATTACCGGTTTCAAAGAATTAATAATCCTTTCCTCACTGATCTCTCTGTCACCGAGAACCACCTTTCCATACTCGATGCCCCGGGCAGTCTCTACAATCACATGCTCTCCGACATCGACTTTTACATTCTCTGCCGAAAAATAATAGATCTTCCCGTTGTCCCTAAAACGGACGCCGATTACCTTTACCATCTATTCCTCCAATCTATATTCCCTGCGGATACGAGTAAAAAGCACGAGCAGTAAAGCTTCATAATTCACATTGGCTCTCACTCTTTTCTCCGCTTTTTCTATGTCACGAATAATTCTGTCAAGAGACTCAAAAGATATTATATCACATTGCAGCAAAAGATGCTCATATTCTCCCGAAAATACCAATCTTCTTCTCTGCCCGGTTGTTTTCAGAATCAGCAGATCCCTGTACCAGATCAAAAATATATCAAATACATCCTGTATCCTGTTCTTATGCTGTTTCAGCTGAACCGTATATTTATTAATGTCTTCCACCCGGATCGATGGGATACTTCGGAGCAGAGAAAGACTGATTTCTTTTCTCTCCCAGAAATCCCGGGAATCCAGGACCGCCAGACCTTTTCCTATATTTCCCATGGAAAAACCGGATGCAAACTCGATCTCCTCTTCCGGAAGGTCCCTGTGCTGTTTCAGATATTCACGAATTTGTCCCTGTCTGACAGGCTCTGTTTCCAAAAGAATGCACCGGGACAGAATCGTCTCCAGTAAAGCTCCCCTGTTATTCACCAAAAGAAAAATAACAACATACTCCGGAGGCTCTTCAATGGTTTTCAGCAGAGCATTCTGAGCCTCCTGGGTCATTTTTTCCGCTTCTTCAACAATATAAATCTTATAAGGACCCCTGTAGGGCTTAATCTCTGCAGTCGATACAATCTGGTCCCGGATGTCCTGCACCGATATGGTCTTTTCCTTCTCGTGCTTCACCAGGATGACATCGGGGTGATTGCCGTGATCGATCTGGATACAGGACTCGCAATTGCCGCACTCGGGAAAGGCCCCTTGTTCACATTGAAGAATGGAGGCAAAACTCTCTGCCAGCATTTTTTTCCCGCTCCCTTTTTCTCCTTCTATGATATAAGAATGGGAGATCCGATTCAGCCTCATGGCTGATTTTATGTATTCTTTTATCGAATGATTCCCCAGAACCTGATCAATCTTTCCCAACAGACTTCCCCATTTCTCCTGCGTGCAGTATTTAAATCTCCCTTTTTGACAAAACTTCAAGATCCCTGATAATCATATCATGAATCTCATTCGCCGGAAGCTCTCCATCGATCCGGAGCACTTCCTCCCTGTCCTTTAAAATATTCCGGTATCCCTCCGACACCATATGATGAAAATCAATACTCTCCTGTTCCAGCCGGTCCAGTTTTTTCTGCATCTTCTTTCGACGGAGTCCTTCCTCTTCAGAAATGTCAATAAAATAGATCCGGTCCGGTTTATATTCACCGATACCCGGAGCATTTACATTTGCGACAATCTCCGTGCCGAGCCCGCGGGCAATTCCCTGATAGACCATAGAAGAATCGACAAAGCGGTCGCTGATCACCACCTGTCCGTCCTCCAGAGCAGGTATGACGACTTCCTTCATCAGCTGGGCTCTTGAGGCCGCATAAAGCAGCATCTCCGTCACATGGGACATTTCCTTATTGGCCGGATCCAGGATAATTTTCCTGATCTGTTCACTGATTACCGTGCCGCCGGGCTCCCTGGTAATCACGGACTTTCTTCCATTCTTATCCAGGTATTCTCTCAGCATTTCAATCTGTGTGCTCTTCCCGGAACCGTCCGGCCCTTCCATTACAATAAATATTCCTCTCATAGTTCTTCCTTCAGCACTTCGATGCAGCCGTGCTCAACACCGACAACATTGTGTCCCTTATCAATATATCTGTTGATGGTTTCCAGTATTTCCGGTACAATTCTCTCTCCTGCAACTACAAATGGACTTCCCGGAGGGTAGATCATCAGATTGCGGGCGGCGATTCTTCCCGGAGACTCTGTCAGAGAAATGCGGACCGTTTCCATCTTATCACATTCCCAGGGATAAAATACTCTCTCCGGTATACAATTCCACTCTTCAAAATTCCCGGTTTCCTCAGAGTTTTCTTCTCTTTCTTTTATGTTTCCGGATTGTTTATCCCGTGACATATCATACATTGTTCGGTCTTCTTTCTGCAAGGCGCTCCAGAGATTGTCATAATCCTCCGGATCATCCCAGACAGATGTGATAGCTGTCACATAAGACAGAGAAGACATTTCCATCTCAATAGAATACTTATCCCTCAGATTTGAAAATAGTTGTCTGCCCTTCTCTCTGACATAGAAGACCAGTCTTCCTCTGTCATAATCATAGTATCGCTCATCACTATTATCAATGAGCCTGATGAAATTCAGTTGTCCACATTTCTGTCGAAAAACTTCCAGGTTATCCACATAATTCTTCCGGATATCAACCATTTCATTCATATATGCAATCCCGTATTCCGCTGAACTCATAAGCAGATAAGAGGGACTGGATGTCTCAAGAATCTCCAGACTTTTATGAATCCGGTCTCTGCTTACAAGATCCGAACACAGGTGAAGAACTGCGGTCTGAGTAAGAGAAGGAAGCGTCTTATGGGTACTCTGGATGACCAGGTCGGCACCACATTTAACAGCACTCTCCGGAAAATAGTCATCAAAGATAAAATGTGCTCCATGGGCTTCATCAACAATCAGGGGGATGTTGTCAGCTGCATCTTTCAGGGACCGGATATCCGAGACCACTCCCTCATAAGTTGGAGAAGTGAGTACAATGGCTTTGACATCCGGATACTCTTTCATCAGTCTGGCAATTTGTTCAGGATTATATCCCGAGCAGATACCGTAATCCGGATCAACATCAGGGACGATGTATACCGGACGAAGATGCAGGAGTCCCACAGCATGGTAAACGGACTTGTGGCAATTTCTCCCCATGATAATCCGGTCACCATGATCACAGACGGAAAGAAGGGAAGCCAGAATACCTACCGTACTTCCGTTAACGAGATACCAGGATTCCCTGCTTCCGTACACGCTTCTCAGCATATCCATGGACTCTCTTATGATACCGGAAGGATCATGAAGATTATCATAACCGGTAATCTCCGTGATGTCATACTCTTGTGCATCCGCAAAAGGGCCCCTTCTTTTTCTTTTATGTCCCGGCATATGAAAAGGGTAGGGTTTTTGTTGATTCAATTCTGATAATTTATGAAGAATTGGTGTATTCATAGCTATATCATATCATATCTGAATGGAAAAGACGGAAAAAAAGAAAAAATCCCGGAGAACCGGATCGATACGGTTCTTCGAGATTTCATTTCCATGAGGCATCGGGGATTCGAACCCCGGACAACTTGATTAAAAGTCAAGTGCTCTACCATCTGAGCTAATGCCCCAAAAAGTGCCCAGAACCGGAATCGAACCAGTGACACGAGGATTTTCAGTCCTCTGCTCTACCAACTGAGCTATCTGGGCACAAGTTGCGGGGGAAGGATTTGAACCAACGACCTCCGGGTTATGAGCCCGACGAGCTACCAGAC
>CACXGS010000240.1 GCA_902767195.1 uncultured Lachnospiraceae bacterium
CCTCTTCCTTTAATCGAAAGGTGAAGTAAAAGAGATCAGGCAAATATAATATCAGACAATAAAAGACGAACCGGCAAGAGTTATTCCTGCCGGTTCGTCTTTGATGAATAAGAGGTTCGATTAATGAGATTGTTTCCATTTCGCCAGAGCCTTATCCATAACTTCCATGGCGCGCTTGCCGTCAGTCACGGTAATCAGCTCTACATTGTTATCCCGGATAATCTGGTAGATCTTCATTAACTCATCGATATCTGTCGATATCTTGCTCAGCTTATAGCAGACCACCACATCAAGCTTCCCTTCTCTGACATCGTCGACCAAGTGATTCATGCCGGGACGATCTGTATTGTCTGTGGGGAAATCGCCGAGATCCGTGTAATTAAAGAACTCACAGTCGCTTCCGTAAATTCCCAGGGCCCGGTCTCTGCACTTCTGTGCATCCTGCATCATTCCCTGGACATAGGTCTGACGGCAGATCGGACAGGTACCCACCATATGTTGATGATTATATATACCGATACGCATAATATTTTCCTCCAAAACATGCCTTATTACCTGCCTATATTTTATCAGAAGAGGATTCTGTCATGAGTAAGATAACGGAAAAAATATAGGAAAAATCTGCGTTCATATATTTCTACTTTAAGGTTGTATAAATACCAGATACAGCAAAATCAGAATGCTAAAATAATACAAAGAGGAGGTCGGCTATGGGAAGAATTGAGAACGAACAACAGATAGTAAAAAAAGAATGGGACATGTTCCAGAAGGTTAACAATATCGGCGGGCGTGCCGATTGTCAGGATGACTGGGAGACCTTTGTTATTATGCGTCTTTCTCAGCTGAAGAGCTGGGAGGAGAATGTAGTTGAGAGTTATCTGAATGATCTGATTGAAGCGGAAAAGGCAGAGCGTAATCTGGTAATGGAGAAGTACGCTTACATGATGGAGGAGACGGATCCGGACTACTTCCGTCAGATTGCCGGCGTTCTTCCGCTGATAGCGGAGAGAACGCTCAAGATGATCGATAAGATTGTGGACCAGTTTATGATCTGGGAGAGGGAAGTGGAAGAGAAGTATCCGAAGGTTCGCGAGCACGGAAGACCTGCAGAGGGTCTTGATACGGGTATGGTAAGTGTGCGCAATTATCTCCGGAGCGAGCTCAAGACATATTCCGAGCATACCATCATTGTATATCTGGCACAGATTATCATGTATCCTCAGAAGAACCGTTATCTGATCAGTATGGAGAAGATGGTTCAGGCTTATGGCTATGAATCTCTGGAGGCTGCCGAGAAGGCTCTGGCATAGGAGGACTTATGGGTAGAATATTACTTCTTGCAGGAGACTTTACGGAAGACTATGAGACCATGGTGCCCTTTCAGACTCTGGGAGTTTTGGGTTTTGATGTGGATGCTGTCTGTCCGGATAAGAAAGCCGGAGATGTTATCAAGACAGCGATTCATGATTTCGAAGGGGATCAGACATACACGGAGAAACCGGGTCATTTATTTACATTGAACAAGACTTTCGACGAGGTGGACTTTGACGATTATGACGGTCTGTTCATAACCGGGGGACGTTCTCCGGAATATATCCGGATGAATCCCAAGGTAATCTCCCTGGTGAAATGTTTTGTCAGAAGCGGCAAACCGGTTGCAGCGATCTGTCATGCAGCCCAGGTTCTGGCAGCTGCCGATGTGCTTCGGGGAAGAACATTGACCGCTTATCCTGCTTTGAAGGCGGATGTTATAATGGCTGGAGGAAACTTTGTGGAAGCAGCCCCGGATCAATCGGTGGTTGACGGGAATCTGATCACGGCTCCGGCATGGCCGGGCAATACAGCAATCCTCAGAGATTTTGCCATTGCACTGGGATGTAATCTCTGATTGGACATAGAAATATAAGATAAACAAGATCAATAAGATGCAATGATTCATATTTCAGGAGGTATTATAATGGGTACATTATTAGAGCAGTTACATAAGATGCATATTGGTAACGCAGTGGATGAGCTGGCATCAAAGGGCGGCAATGAGAACGTTGCTGCACACCCGCTGGATGGAATCTACTACTGCAAGGCCTGTGGATATATTTTTGATGAAGCTAAGGAAGGAAAGCCTTTCACCACACTTTCCCATTGCCCGATCTGCAATATGGGACAGCAGCAGTTTATCCGCATCAACTAATTGATGGCGGAGGACGGATGGGGATCCGTCACTATAAAAATAGGATATAAGACTGGTTTCTTTCTTGAGCTGGTTATTTGAAAGCTCCCGGCAGTGCTGCCGGGAGCTTTCTGTGTCTGTGTCAATCAGTTAATCTGCACCTGGTTTTCGTTTATTATGAAAATATGGTAAAATGCATATAAGATGAATGATCAGAATTTATTCGGATATAAAGGGAGATGAAGCTATGCTGAAGTTTACTTTGATGAAGAATCTGTATTTTGAACTGGATCCCGAAAAAAGAGAGGGCGTTGTGGAGAAGCTGGACAGAGATATCCGATACAGAAAGCTTCCCCTGGACCTGCCGGAGCTTCCGGATGTCCATTCTATTACCATGCAGGAGAGATACCTGCCCAGGTCTACTATGTATTATCTTTATGTCAATGACGAACGGATGCCTGCGGAGATTACAGAAACTCCGGTCAAGGAATTGATTCTGGCATTCTACCGGAAATATGAACCGGACTATCTGAAAGAAGATATTCCGGAGGACCTGAGCAATGTGAATATCCTGGATTGTTTTGACGTTGACAGGATGCCGGGTTATCAGAAACGGTTTGCCTATCATGAGATTCAGACTCTGGAAGATATCAGGAACGGAAAGGTGCAGGATGAGCATCACGGGAAACCCACCTTTCCCGGACTGGAGTTTTCGAAAAAGTATCGTCGTGATTGATAGAACAGGAGGATAGTATGGATTGGAGTTCTATGTTTCGTCCTATGATTCTTGCCCAGGGAAAGAATTATTATGCGGCAGGCCGTGTTAAGGATGTGATTCAGGAGGAAAACGGCTATTCCATGACCGTCTCCGACTCCGGCAATTATTTTGTGACAGCCATTCTGGACGGTCATCACCTTCTGGGAATCGGTTGTACCTGCAGCGATGCGGAATCCGGCCTCCACTGCAAGCACGAGGCTGCCACCCTTTTTATGCTGGAAAACAAGCTGGGCCGGATTGAACTTCCGGCAAATCAGTCAGAAGACGAATCGAATTCTTTGAATATCAATGATTCCGGGTTCAGTACCACATCCCCGACAGGGACCAATCTGACCAGGGAGGACCGGGACAGGGTGCCGGTGGATCCTTCTTCCATTGAAGCCATCGGGAATCTGAGCCGGGATGTGGTAGCCGGGAGGAATTTCGAAGCAGTTCCGGAGTCGGCCGCTTTGGACTACCAGTATTTTGATGCGGACCATTTTACAGAGGGTCTGAACCTGTCCCGGGAAATAATCGGGGAGGCTCAGCAGCTGATCAAGAGCAAGGAGTACAAACCCATTCGCATTAACCTTTTCTATCAGAATGAAGAGGAAGGGGAAGACCTGGTGGGAGAGGCCTTTCTTGACAGTCCGGATTCCGATTTCAGGAAATGGCAGGCGAATATCCGCTTTAATGCGGACCGGATTACCGATTGCTACTGCAGCAGTATCCGGTGCCATTATCGCTATGACCGGGATTCCTATCTGGAGAGAACCCTCTGCAGACATCAGGTTGCTGCCATTCTCCTAACCCAAAAGTATCTAAGAGAGAATAATCCCGGAGATGCTACCAACTCTGCAGGTATGCAGCTGATCAGTATGCTCCGGGGAGCTTATCAGGCCGGAGAAGGAGAGGAGGACGGCCGGATTAGCGCGGCAGATTCAGGAATCCTTACCATTGAACCCTACCTGATGGAGGGAGACAATAACAGCCTTCTGGCCCGATTCCGTATCGGTGACAGAAGACTGTATAAGATCCAGAATATTCCGGAGACGGTAAAGAACATCCGACTGCACCGGGAACAGACCTTCGGGTCCGGAACCACTTTACTTCTGGGCAGGGAGTATATCGCAGAAGAATCAAAACCCTGGCTGACCTACCTGGAGGGCATTGCTGATGATGAACGTCTGAAAGCCATGGACTTTGAGGATAAATTCCATGACAGGCTGGAGGGTGCTCAGGAGGGAAAGAAGAATTCGGAGCGTTTTCTGGCTGCCAGGAAGCTTCTGGAGATGACGGATTCCGTCTCTCTCTTCGGGGAGAAGCTGGATCGTTTCTATGAGATCGCAAAAGACAGCGCCAAACCCATAGAAGTGACTTTGAAGACCGGGAAGAGTAAACAGAAGCAAATGCTGGTTTTCGAGGACAGAAACCCGGACATTACCCTGGAGATTCACAAAGATATGGATGAGAAAAGAGGATTTTTCCGGGGGATTATTCTGGAAGGAGACTGTCCTGAGATCCTGCAGGGACGGGAAAGGGCATATTATATCAGGGATGGCGGTTTCTATGGGATCGAAGAAGATCGATACCGGGAATGCAAGCCCATCTTTGATGTGGCTAAAAACGGTCATGTAAAAATCAAGATCGGAAGGATTCATCTGAGAGATTTTTATTACAGGATTCTTCCGGGGCTTAAGAAGATGATTAACATTGTGGAACATGACCATGATGAGATTGCTGCCTACCTCCCGCCGCTGGCAGACTTTATTACTTACCTGGATGTGGAAGACAAGATGATCGTGGCCCGCTGCGATGTCTACTACGGCGAAAAAGTTCACCCCCTGACGGACATTTACCAGGAGGATAAGGGAGAGAAACGTCTGGAAAGCTACCGTGACAGGGAGGCGGAATGGCAGGTTGGGGACATCCTGTCCAGATATCTGACGCTCCATGACGAGGAATATAACATCTTTTACTGTGAGAGGAAGGATGAGAAACTCTTTGATTTCCTGGATAAGGGGATTGGAGAACTGCTGCAGGTTTCCGAAGTCCATATGACAGACCGCTTTAAGCGGCTGAAGCTCCGGGATCGCGCCCGGATCCATATGGATGTCTCTGTGGGTAATAATCTGATGGATCTCAGAGTCAGTTCTGAGGATCTGTCCAGAGAGGACCTGCTGGATATCCTCTCCAAATATAAACAGAAGCGCCGGTTTGCAAGACTGCAGAACGGAGATTATTTTAAGATCGACGAAAATGAAACGGTGGAGGCTCTCGGCCAGATCATGGATAATCTCCAGCTGAGTCCCGGGGAATTTGTCGAGGGGAAGATGCATATCCCCGCCTACCGGGCTCTGTATCTGGACCGGATGACAGACCGCTTCCCCGATGTCATCCTGGATCGGGATGAGCATTTTAAAGAGCTGATCAAAGAGTTTAAGACCATTGAGGAGGCGGATTTCGAGATACCGCCGTCTTTAAGGGAGATTCTCAGGAAATATCAGAAAACCGGATATCGCTGGCTGAGAACTCTGGACGGCAATGCCTTCGGCGGAATTCTTGCCGATGATATGGGGCTGGGAAAGACCCTGCAGATGATTACCCTGCTCCTGGCTGATAAAATGGAGCACCTGGAGCGCAGTGAGGAGGAGCCGGACACAGCACTGATCGTCTGTCCTGCCTCCCTGGTATATAACTGGAGTGACGAGCTGGAACGTTTTGCGCCGTCTCTGATTGTGCGGACCCTGGCCGGATCCAGAGAGGAGAGGGAGAAACAGATAGCAGATTACAAGGATGTGGACGTGTTAATCACTTCCTATGACCTGCTGCGTCGGGATATTGCCTGTTACGAAGATTGCCTCTTCCGTTTTGTGGTGGCAGATGAAGCCCAGTATATTAAGAATTACCGCACTGCAGCAGCCCGTTCTCTGAAACTGGTCCGTGGCGTGACCAGGTTCGCACTGACCGGAACGCCGATCGAGAACCGGTTGAGTGAGCTGTGGAGTATTTTTGATTTCCTGATGCCGGGATTCCTCTATGATTACCCGACTTTCCGGGATGATTATGAGATTCCTATCACAAGGTATCATGATGAAGAAGCTACCAACACTCTGAAACGTATGGTAACTCCCTTTATTCTTCGCAGGATGAAAGAAGATGTGCTCTATGATCTGCCGGAGAAAATGGAAGAGAAGCTGACGGTTCATATGGGAGAGGAGCAACAGCATTTATACGACGGACAGGTTGTGGAGCTGATCAACACGCTTCAGTCCCAGACCGGGGAGGAGTTCGCCAGGAACAAGATCAGGATACTGGCAGATCTTATGAGACTGCGGCAGATTTGCTGCGACCCCTCTCTCTGTTTCGAGGATTACACGGGCGGTTCTGCCAAAAAGGAAATCTGTATGGAACTGATCCGTCGTCTGCCCGACGGTGGGCACAAAGCCCTGGTATTCTCCCAGTTCACCAGCATGCTGGCAATACTGGAACGAGAGCTTAAGGAGGAAGAGATCCCTTATTACAAGATAACCGGTGCCACACCCAAAGCCAGAAGAGTTGAGCTGGTCAATGCCTTTAACCAGGATGACACGCCGGTATTTCTCATTTCCCTGAAAGCCGGGGGTACCGGATTGAACCTGACCGGAGCAGATGTGGTCATTCATTTTGATCCCTGGTGGAATACGGCCGCGGAGAACCAGGCTACCGACCGGACCTACCGGATCGGACAGACCCGGCCGGTGAATGTATACCGGCTGATCGCCAAAGGATCCATTGAGGATCGCATTGTGGAATTGCAGCGGTCTAAAAAGAATCTGGCAGACCTGGTGATGGCGGCTGAAGAAGTGGGTACGACCCAGCTGAGTAAGGAAGATCTTCTGGAATTGCTGGATGAGCAGGCTGAGAAAGCCGCCCTGCGGTGAAGCAGTTTGCTATAGATTTTGAAAGATATCCGTTTTTTATGTAAAATGTAATAGAAATATTTCGGCAATAATGCTAAAATAATGTTGAATATTTCAAATTTTATAGAAAAGTGAGGATATCCTGTGATGAATACTACTTTTTTAGAGACAACTCAGGAGATCGCCGAAATACTGGCTTTGAATGAGAGGGAGAGGGAGGAGCTGGATCAGATTTCAGGTATTTATCCTGTAAGGGTTACACCTTACTATCTTAATCTGATCGACCCGGAGGACCCTGACGATCCCATTCGGAAGATGTGCATCCCCAAAGGCATGGAGATGAATCCCGAAGGATTGGAGGATACCAGTGGCGAGTATGACAATACGGTTCTCAAGGGTATGCAGCACAAATATCGCCAAACCACACTGATACTGTCAACCAACCAGTGCGCCATGTACTGCCGGCACTGTTTTCGCAAGAGAATGGTCGGATCAAGTGGCAGAGAGCTGGCTTCCCATATTCCGGAGATGGCGGAATATGTGAGGAATCATCCGGAAGTGAATAATGTGCTGATCTCCGGCGGGGACTCTTTTATGAACTCCAATGATGTGATCACACAGTACCTGGAGGCTTTTACAGCCATTGACCACCTGGATTTCATCCGATTCGGCACCAGGACACCTGTGGTGCTTCCGACAAGGATCACCGATGACCCGGAACTTGCGAGAATCCTCAGGGAGTATGGCAGGAAAAAGCAGATTATCATTGTAACCCATTACAACCATCCGAAAGAGCTGACGGAGAAGTCTCTGGAAGCCATCCGGATTCTTCAGGACAGCGGCTGCCTTATCCGTAATCAGACGGTTTTTCTGAGAGGAATCAATGACGATCCCCAGATTTTAGCAACCCTGATGAATCAGCTGGTGTCGGTCGGGATCATTCCCTATTACCTGTTCCAGTGCCGCCCGGTGAAAGGGGCAAAAGGACAGTTCCAGATTCCCATTCTGGAGGGATTCCGTATATTCTCGGAAGCCAGAAAGTATATGAACGGCATGGCCAAAAGCGTTCGCTATGCCATGTCCCACTACCGGGGCAAGATTGAGATCGTAGGGCCGATCTCCGAAAAAGAGATGCTGTTTACTTACCATCAGGCCAAATATCCGGAAGATCATGACAAGGTTTTCACCGTTGAACTGAAGCCGGATCAGACATGGCTGGACTTGTAAAAAGGAAGGGAGGGTACCGGGTACCTTCCCTTTATTACTTTGCCGGTATATGGTAGTATAAAAGGGTCGGGTATAATTCACCAGACTATTCCGATGGAAAAGGAGTGTGCTGTTTCTCATGATACCTGCCCATAAAAAAGCGGATAAAAGGTCGTTTATCATCAGAGTTTGTGTGACTGTATTGATGGTGGCGGTGACAGCCTTTATCCTGGTGACCTTTTTCTGTCCCGGACGCCAGAGATACCAACCATGCACAGTGACGGTTTATGATCAGAACGGTAATTATCTGGGAGAGAGGGATTATAACAAATATGGTGATGTTACCAGGATCACTCAAAGTGATCTGCATGTTGAATATCAGTATGATTTTAAAGGTCGAATGACCGCTAAGGAAATCTATCAGAATAATGACCATGAGGATTCTTATACATTCACATACCGGGACCATGAGATGACCGGCGATACATTTGATGGGAAAGATCTGAGATCATGGTCTTACAAAGCACATTTGAACGAGAAGGGTCTTATAACAGATTCCGAAGAAATCTCGGTCTATGACAGTGACCAGGTACACTGTACCATAAAAAACATTTATGACAATTACGGTTTTCTGCTTCAAAGAACGATCCACTCGGAGGATGCCGATATCATAACCACTTGGAAATATATTTACAGGAATAACCGGCCGGCGGAAGCAGAAGTGGTAGATAAGATATCCAATGGAGGAGAGGGATCCATCACCACGAAGGAATGTTGGAAGTATGAATACAGGTAAATCGTTCAATCAGAATA
>CACXGS010000241.1 GCA_902767195.1 uncultured Lachnospiraceae bacterium
AGCTCTTTTGCCTTATCACTTGTGGACTTAAGGCTCTCATACACGTAAATATCAGCTTTGTCGTAATCAGCCGGCAGAGATGCCTTGATACCCTCGGCTGAAATAATGTCATTACCGCCTGTCAGCTTATATCCTTTGTTACTGACAGCCTCAATGCAGTAGCCCTTTTCACGAAGGTCCTTAATGGCCTTCCAGATCGCATTCCTTGAAACGCCGCACTGACCTGCAATCTCTTCTCCGGATGTGTATTTGTCTTTATTCGATTCAAGTATAAACAGTACTTTTTCTGATGTAGTCATTTTGTTCCGAATCGCCTCAAACAGTTATCTCAACCATATTGTTTTCAATTGCCACTATGCAGGATTCGTAGTATCCGTCGCCGGTTGTCCTTGGTCCGCTTGTCACCTTGAAGCCGGCCTCTGCAAATGTACCTGTAAGTTCGTCAACCTTTTCTTTGCTTCCGACAGAAAAAGCTATATGTGCATAACCTGTACGGTCAGGGCTTTTGGCTGTATCCTCCATCCCCGGTTTATTCATTATCTCAAGCCTTGCACCGTCCTCAAATGTAATGAAGAAAGACCGAAATCCGGTTTTCTCATTGTGATATCCGTTATTGGAAACGCCGCCGAGATATGTTACAAAAAAATCTCTGGCAGCCTCAAGGTTATTAACATACATAGCTATATGCTCAATTCTCATTTATAAGTCCTCTTCTCATTACACTGTTATATTCTTAGATTCAATAAACCTTTGAATCTTCTCATATCGCTCGCACATCGCACGGTGTGCAGGATTCGGGATCCAGCTTCCGTTGTGATGATGAAGGGTGTAGCTTAACTGCGTGTTGTAGATGATCCCCGTATCAAAGCTTTTGCCTGTCAGAACTTCAAAGGGATAAACAGTGATGTCCTCAACAGACTGGAAACTGCCGTCTTTTTTCAGGCCATGCTTCTCAATTACCTGTGTGTATCGCACCGGACATGTTGAATTATCCCAGGTCCCATCAGGCTTAAGGTACGGTCTCTTCTCATAGCTCTCACAAATTTCCCGGATTACAGGATGCCCGGGTCTTGCACCCATTCCGGAGCCGCATTCGATTCGTTCCAGAGACTCGAAGCTCATATAAGCATCGTTGTACAACAGATCATCAATGGGACGAAGCATTTCCACATCAAGATCCATATAAATCCCGCCATATCTGTAAAGCAGGTCTGCCCTGGCATAATCCGATGCAAATGCCCAGTTCCTGTGCTCTATGGCCTGCTCAAAGAACAGACAATGATCCGTCTTATAAGTCTTAAGGTTCCAGATTTTTATCTCATAATCAGGCGCATACTTCTTCCAGGATTCAAGGCATTTCAGATACAGCTCGGGCATAGGATCGCCTGAAAACCAGATTGCATGGATAATCTTTGGAATCATCGGTTTGTCATGCTTTCGGTAATTCACAGGCGGCTTATCAGCCGATAAAAGAAGCATATCCTCATAAAGTGATTCCAGAAAGATTGACGGAACAGCATCAAACCCAGCCAAACGGCTGTCTGCCCTCAGCTGGGAGATTATCTCTTCATACCCCGCTACGGCGATCAGGACAATTGTCTTGTCACTGTCCATCTCATAGAGCTCATCTTTTTCGACAGCTCCCTTGAAATTGTCTATCAGACCGCTTCTACGCAAAAAAGGGCAGGTGATATTTCTAAAATGCTTACCACTACCCAAACAAACAATATCTTTTGTTTTTAATGTTTCAAAGTATTCGGTTATTTTCATTGACCGGCCAACAGCCTTATTATTCCTCAAAAAACTCTCTGATCTCTTCTTCGGTCTTATTCCCTATGCCCATGGACTTGCTGCAAAGATCACCCCCGTCTGCACTTACCCTGTTTTTGCATCCGAAATCACGCAGTTCCTCTGCCAGTTCACAAACAATATCAAGTTCGTCATAACTTTTCAATATGTATGAACCAAAAACAGTAAGGTGCTCTTTTAGATCTTTCTCGTCTACAAGGATATCCTTA
>CACXGS010000242.1 GCA_902767195.1 uncultured Lachnospiraceae bacterium
AGGGGCATTTCATCAAGAACAATGTATCCGGACGTCACCGGGAGGAGACATCCGAGTTCCCCAAATCCCGCATTGACCTCATGGACGTATCTCCCAAGATGGTATTCTCTGTGGCTACATCCATGATTCCTTTCCTGGAAAATGATGATGCCAACCGTGCGCTGATGGGATCCAACATGCAGAGACAGGCTGTTCCGCTGCTCAAGACGGAAGTTCCTGTAGTGGGAACCGGTATCGAGGCCAAGGCAGCCAGAGACTCCGGTGTCTGCATTATTGCTCATCATGCGGGAACCGTAGAGTTCTCCACCAGCAAGGAGATCGTGATCCGCAGGGATGACGGGATCCGTGATACTTACCATGTTATCAAGTTCTCCAAGAGCAACCAGGGCAACTGTATGAACCAGAGGCCTATCGTTGTCAAGGGAGAGCGTGTGGAAGAGGGAGATGTCATCGCAGACGGTGCATCCACCTGCGGCGGCGAGATGGCCCTCGGAAAGAATCCTCTGATCGGATTCATGACATGGGAAGGCTACAATTATGAAGATGCTGTTCTGCTCAGCGAGAAGCTGGTGCAGAAAGATGTCTATACATCCGTTCACATTGAAGAATATGAGATTGAGGCCAGAGACACCAAGCTGGGCCAGGAAGAGATCACCAGAGATCTCGCGGGCCTGGGTGAAGATGTCCTCAAGGATCTGGATGAGAACGGAATCATTCGAATCGGTGCGGAAGTTAATGCCGGAGATATTCTGGTAGGAAAAGTCACACCGAAGGGCGAGACGGAGCTGACAGCAGAGGAGAGACTCCTCCGTGCGATTTTCGGCGAGAAGGCCAGAGAGGTCCGCGATACTTCTCTTCGCGTTCCCCACGGTGCTTACGGTGTCGTTATGGATACCAAGGTATTTACCAGGGAGAACGGAGACGAGCTTCCCGCTTCTGTGAATAAGTCAGTACGCGTATATATTGCCCAGAAACGTAAGATTTCTGTGGGAGATAAGATGGCAGGACGTCACGGAAACAAGGGTGTAGTATCCCGTGTGCTTCCGGTGGAAGATATGCCATTCCTTCCCAACGGCCGTCCTCTGGATATCGTGCTGAATCCTCTGGGTGTACCTTCCCGTATGAACATTGGTCAGATTCTGGAACTTCACCTTTCTCTGGCTTCCAAGGTTCTGGGATTCAACGTATCTACACCTGTCTTCAACGGTGCCAATGAGAACGACATCATGGAGACCCTGGAGATGGCCAATGACTACGCAAACAAGACCTGGGAAGAGTTCGAGGAGATATGGGGAGATCAGGTGAATGATGATATTATGACCTTCCTTTATGAGAATCGGGCTCACCGGGCTGAGTGGAAGGGTGTTCCCATCGACCGCACCGGTAAGGTCCGCCTTCGTGACGGCCGTACCGGCGAAGAGTTTGACTCTCCGGTAGCGATCGGATTCATGCACTACCTGAAGCTTCACCACCTGGTTGACGATAAGATCCATGCCCGTTCAACCGGCCCTTACTCTCTGGTTACCCAGCAGCCTCTTGGCGGAAAAGCCCAGTTTGGCGGCCAGCGTTTCGGAGAGATGGAGGTTTGGGCTCTTGAGGCTTACGGCGCATCCTACACTTTGCAGGAGATTCTGACCGTCAAGTCGGATGACGTAGTGGGACGTGTAAAGACCTACGAAGCCATCAGCAAGGGCAATAACATTCCGGAGCCGGGTATCCCCGAATCCTTCAAGGTGCTCCTTAAGGAATTCCAGTCTCTTGCCCTGGATGTCCGTGTGCTCAAAGAGGACATGACGGAGATCGAGATTAAGGAAGGCGGAGATTCCTATGACAGGGAGATCCGGAAGATGACGGAGGAAGCCCCGGAAGACACCGGAAGCTATGAGCAGGATAATTTTGAAGACATGGGATATAACGAAAGAAGTCTGGAAGAAGACGCAACAATGGATTTCTCCCAGGCAGACATCACACCGTTCGGCTTTTCAGAGTCTGAGTAACACAGGACGTTAGGGAAGGAGTAATCTATGCCTGCTATGAATAATCAACCAGCGGAAACATCCGTTAACTTTGATGCGATCAAGATTGGTCTTGCTTCTCCGGAACTGATCCGCAAATGGTCCCATGGAGAGGTTACCAAGCCGGAGACCATCAACTACCGAACACTGAAGCCGGAGAAAGACGGCCTGTTCTGTGAGCGGATCTTCGGACCCAGCAAGGACTGGGAATGTCACTGTGGAAAATATAAAAAAGAGCGATACAAAGGTGTCGTTTGTGATAAATGTGGCGTGGAAGTTACCAAAGCCAGCGTGAGAAGAGAGCGAATGGGACACATCGAGCTGTCTGCTCCCGTCTCCCACATCTGGTATTTTAAGGGTATTCCCAGCAGAATGGGACTGATCCTTGACATGTCACCGAAGGATCTGGAAAAGGTGCTGTATTTTGCATCTTATGTGGTCCTGGATCAGGGTAACACAGAGTATGCCCCCAAAACCGTAATCTCTGATGCAGAGTACCGTCATATTCTGGACGAGTACCGCACCACCGGTGAGGAGCTTGGGGATTTCCGCGTGGGTATGGGTGCTGAGGCAGTCAAAGAGCTGCTCAAGGCCATCGACCTTGATGCGGAAGCAGCAGAACTGAAAGAGAGCCTGGAAGGGGCAAGCGGCCAGAAGAAGGCCCGGAACATCAAGAGACTGGAAGTTGTGGAAGCTTTCCGTCAGTCCGGCAACCGTCCGGAGTGGATGATCCTGGATGCCATCCCTGTGATTCCGCCGGATATCCGTCCTATGGTACAGCTGGACGGAGGACGTTTTGCCACTTCCGACCTGAATGATTTATATAGAAGAATCATCAACAGAAACAACCGTCTTAAGAAGCTTCTTGACATGAAGGCTCCGGACCTGATCGTGCGCAACGAGAAGCGTATGATGCAGGAGGCCGTGGATGCCCTTATTGATAACGGGCGCCGGGGCAATGCGGTAACCACCCAGGGTAACCGTAAGCTGAAATCCCTGTCCCACATGCTTCGCGGTAAGCAGGGACGTTTCCGCCAGAATCTTCTGGGTAAACGTGTGGACTATTCGGGCCGGTCAGTTATCGTTGTCGGCCCCGAGCTGAAGATTTATCAGTGTGGTCTTCCCAAGGAGATGGCGATCGAGCTTTTCAAGCCTTTTGTTATGAAGGAACTGGTAGCTGATCAGAAGGCCGGCAACATTAAGTCAGCCAAGAAGAAGATCGAGAAGATGGATCCGGAGGTATGGGATGTTCTTGAGCGCGTGATCAAGGAGCATCCGGTTATGCTGAACCGTGCCCCCACCCTTCACCGTCTGGGAATCCAGGCTTTTGAGCCTATCCTGGTGGAAGGTAAGGCCATCAAGCTGCATCCTCTGGTATGTACCGCCTTTAACGCAGACTTTGACGGAGACCAGATGGCAGTGCATCTGCCGCTGTCCCAGGAAGCCCAGGCAGAGTGCCGTTTCCTGCTTCTGTCTCCCAATAACCTGCTGAAGCCCTCCGACGGAGCTCCCGTTGCTGTTCCCTCTCAGGATATGGTCCTGGGTATCTACTACCTGACCATGGAGAAGGAAGGCGAGATTGGAGAGGGCAAATACTTTAAGTCTGAGAACGAAGCCTTTTTGGCTTACGAGAATCATATTGTCACCCTTCACAGCAAGATCCATGTGCGGAGAAAGACCGTGCTGGAAGACGGACAGGAAGTGGTACAGACAATCCCATGTACCGTGGGGCGTCTCCTCTTTAACGAGATCATCCCGCAGAATCTGGGAATCGTAGACCGAAGCCTTCCGGAGAACACCCTGAAGCTTGAGGTAGATTACCAGTGTGGAAAGAAGCAGTTAAAAGACATCCTTGACCGCTGCATCAGCACGGAAGGTACTACAAAGACCGCAGAAGTCCTTGATAATATCAAGTCCATCGGTTATAAATACTCCACGATCGGCGCTCTTTCCGTATCGATTTCCGATATGAATGTACCGAAAGAGAAGACAGATATCCTGGAAGAAGCCCAGGCCAAGGTGGAGCAGATCACGAAGCAGTACCGCAGGGGTTACCTGACGGACGAAGAGAGACACAGACATGTTGTGGAAGTATGGGAGCATGCAGATAAGACTCTGGCCGGAAAGCTGAAAGTCGACCGTGATCCCTACAACAACATTAACATGATGGCAGATTCCGGCGCCCGTGGTTCCGATCAGCAGATCAAGCAGCTGGTATGTATGCGAGGCCTGATGGCGGATACTCAGGGACGGACCATCGAGCTGCCTATCAAGTCCAATTTCCGTGAGGGACTGGACGTACTGGAGTACTTCATTTCCGCCCACGGTGCCAGAAAGGGTCTGTCGGATACCGCTCTTCGTACCGCCGACTCCGGATACCTGACAAGGCGTCTGGTGGATGTATCCCAGGAGCTGATCATCCGCGAGAGCGACTGCTGTGAAGATAAAGATATGATTCCCGGCATGTATGTCAGCGCGATTCTGGATACGGATATCAGCGGCGGCATTTCCGGAAAGAATGCCATCGAGGAGCTGAAGGACCGTATTTCCGGTCGTTATGCGGCAGAGACCTACACGGACGATGCCGGAAATGTCATCGTTAAGGCCAACCATATGATCACTCCCAGGAGGGCAGATGCTCTGATTGCTGCCGGGTATGAAAGAGTGAAGATTCGTAACATGCTTTCCTGTAAGTCCAAGAACGGAGCCTGCGCTAAGTGTTATGGTGCCAACCTGGCAACCAACAAGCCGGTTCAGGTAGGAGAGGCCGTGGGAATCATCGCAGCCCAGTCGATCGGAGAGCCCGGTACCCAGCTGACCATGCGTACTTTCCATACCGGTGGTGTTGCGGGTAACGATATCACACAGGGTCTTCCCCGTGTAGAGGAGCTTTTTGAAGCCCGTAAGCCTAAGGGACTTGCCATTATCACTGAGAT
>CACXGS010000243.1 GCA_902767195.1 uncultured Lachnospiraceae bacterium
TTATATCAAAGAGGGAGACCTTCTGGTGCTGGGGCCCTTCCAGGGGAAAATCGCCTGTGTGGAAATCCCCATAGGAAGAGGAGTATGCGGGACAGCAGCCCAGGATCATACCACACAGCTGGTCCCGGATGTTCACTGCTTTGAAGGACATATTGCCTGCGACAGCGCATCCCAGTCCGAGATTGTGGTCCCTGTTCACCGGGGTGGGGAACTATTCGGTGTACTGGATATTGACAGCCCGGTAAAAGGGCGATTTACAGAAGACGACAGAGCCGGCCTGGAGAGGCTGGTTGCTGTTCTGGAGAAGTATTTATGAGAATCATCATTTCCCCCGCCAAGAAAATGAAGGTAGATACGGATACTTTTGTCTGCCATGGCCTGCCCCCTTTCATGGATAAAACGAAAATTCTGATGGACTGGATCCGCAGCCTGACTTATGAGGAACAAAAAACTCTGTGGGGCTGCAGCGACAGTATCGCCCGGCAGAACGCCGAACGATTTGCCCATATGGATCTTCACAGGAATCTGACACCGGCCCTCCTGGCTTACGAGGGAATCCAGTATACCTACATGGCACCGGCCGTCTTCGAGGACGGTGAATTTGACTATGTCCAGGAACATCTTCGGATCCTGTCCGGCTTCTATGGGGTGGTAAAACCCCTGGACGGTGTCGTGCCTTACCGGCTGGAAATGCAGGCGAAAGCAGCCGTCGACGGACACAGAAATCTCTACAGTTTCTGGGGGGATGAACTTTACCGGGAGGTTATGGACGACAGCCGCCTGCTGATCAACCTGGCTTCCAAAGAATACTCCAAATGCATTGAAAAGTATCTGAAGCCGGAAGACCGCTATATTACCTGCGTATTCGGTGAGCTGGAAGAGGGGAAGAAAGGAACAAGAGTCGTGCAAAAGGGCGTCTACGCTAAGATGGCCCGGGGCCAAATGGTCCGTTTTATGGCAGGGATCCACGCAGAGAAACCGGAGCAGATGAAAGCCTTTCACTGGGGAGGTTACTGCTATGATGAAGAGCGGTCCACAGACACGGAATATATCTTTATCAAATAAGGTGCCAAATAAGGTGCCTGTCACCCTTACAGAAATCTTACGGCCGTAAGGATGTTGTAAGGGTGACAGGCACCCCCTTCAGAAAGGAGCAGCCAACATGCTTACAGATGACATCAGAAAGTACCTGTTTGAACAGCAGGATATCAAATACAGAGATTTCCAGATGAAGCTTATTCCCACAGTGGATCCGGATACTGCCATCGGCGTGAGAACACCGGTCCTCAGAAAATACGCCAGGCAATTAGTGAAGGAACCGGACATTTCAGAATTTTTAAATGACCTGCCCCACCGGTATTTTGACGAGAATCAGCTGCATGCTTTTGTGGTGTCGTCGATGAAAGACTACGACCGGTGCATGGTGGAACTGGAACGTTTTCTTCCCTATGTTGATAACTGGGCCACCTGCGATCAGATGTCGCCGAAAATCTTTAAGAAACACCGGGCCAAATTGGCGGAGAAGATTAAGGAATGGATCGGCTCTGAGGAGACTTATACGGTCCGATTCGGTGTGGGAATGCTGATGGAACATTTTCTGGATGAGGATTTTGATCCGGCCTTCCCGGAAATGGTGGCCCGGATCCGGTCGGAAGAATACTATGTCAATATGATGATCGCCTGGTATTTTGCCACTGCCCTGGCCAAGCAGTATGAGGCTGTTCTGCCTTATATAGAAGAAAAAAGACTGGATGAGTGGTGTCACAACATGACCATCCGGAAATGTGTGGAGAGCAATCGGATCTCGAAAGAACAGAAAGATTATCTGAAAACATTTCGGATTAAGAAAAGATAAAACAGGAGCCATAAACCATGGACAGGACATACATTGCCATTGACCTGAAAAGTTTTTACGCCTCGGTAGAGTGCCGGGAACTGGGCCGCGATCCCCTGACCACCAACCTGGTGGTGGCGGATCAGTCCAGGACAGACAAGACCATCTGTCTTGCCGTTTCCCCCAGTCTGAAGGCCTACGGCATCTCCGGGAGAGCCAGGCTTTTTGCGGTGGTCAGCGCGGTGAAAAAGATCAATCGCGACCGGCTGCGCCGGGCGCCGGGCAATACATTTACCGGGAAATCGGATTCTGCCCCGGAGCTGGCGGCGGATCCTTCCCTGGAGCTTGACTATATCGTAGCCGTCCCCCGCATGGGATGGTACATGGACTACAGCACAAGAATCTATAACATTTACCTGAAATATATTGCTCCCGAGGACATTCATGTCTATTCCATCGACGAGGTCCTGATCGATGCCACCGGCTATCTGAATACCTACCGGGTCAGTGCCCGTCAGCTGGCCATGCGGATGATACGGGATGTGCTGGCGGAGACGGGAATCACCGCCACCGCCGGAATCGGCAGCAATCTTTACCTGGCTAAGATCGCCATGGATATCGGAGCCAAGCATGTGGAGCCGGACAAAGACGGCGTCCGGATTGCGGAGCTTGATGAAATGTCTTATCGCAGACAGCTCTGGACTCACCGGCCCCTCACAGATTTCTGGAGGATCGGAAGAGGCTATGCCCGGAAATTAGAAGAGCATGGCATCATGACCATGGGAGATGTTGCCCGATGCTCCCTGGAAAATGAGGATCTCCTTTACAAACTGTTCGGGGTCAACGCGGAACTGCTGATCGATCATGCCTGGGGCTGGGAACCCTGCACCATGGACCTTGTGAAATCCTATGAGCCCGAGAACAATTCATTTTCTTCGGGGCAGGTGCTGATGAGTCCCTATGACTGTGAGAAGGCAAGGGTCGTCGTCCACGAGATGGCGGATGCGGCGGCTCTGGACCTGGTGGCCAAAGGTCTGGTCACTGACCAGATTGTGCTGACGGTAGGCTATGACCGGGTCAATATCGATGACCCGGATCGCAGAAAGAAATATAAGGGTCCGATTAAAAATGACTGGTATGGGAGACCGATTCCCCATCACGCCCACGGGACAGCCAATCTTCCCGGTCCCACATCATCCGGGAAGGTAATCTGTGACGCGGTGCTTTCTCTCTATGACCGTATCATTGACCCGGACCTGCTGATCCGCAGAATAAACATTTCCGTAAATCATGTCCTCCGGGAAGACAGCAAAAAAGCTTCGGAGCCGGTCTACGAGCAGCTTGACCTCTTTACGGACTATACAGCTCTCCGGGAAAAGAAAAAGAAGGAAAAAGAGGAATCGGAAAAGGAACGAAAACTCCAGGAAGCCATGCTTGCTATAAAAGGAAAGTTCGGAAAAAACGCAATCCTGAAGGGGACGAATTTCAAAGAAGGAGCCACCGGCCGGGACAGGAACCGACAGGTAGGCGGGCACAAAGAGTAACAGACACAAAGTAACAGGCAGGGATGTCAGGAGGATATTTGTCATGAGCATCAATAAAAAGCAGAGTGCAGAAGAACTGTATGGAGACATTATCCATCTTCCCCATGCTGAACCGAAATACCATCCCAGGATGGATTTATATAAACGGGCCGCCCAGTTCGCTCCTTTCGCCGCCCTGACCGGTTACGATAAAAAAGTGGAAGAAGCCGCCCGATATGTCGACCGCAGAATAGAACTGACGGAAGACGATATCAGGCAGGTAAACGAACAATTGAGAACCCTCAAGGAGAAACTGCAAAAGAAGGCAAGCCGTGGTGAATCCCAGGATGGGATTAAAATGGAGAGGCGGATACAGCCAACGGTAAGGATTCTGCATTTTAAGGCCGATGAAAAGAAAGAGGGAGGTTCTTATATCAGGACAGAAGGAGACGTGAAGAAGATGGATGAATTCCGCAAAGAACTGATCCTGTCCGACGGGACCCGAATCGCCTTTGAGAATATCGCCGGTATTGAAATAATGGCAGAGGGGGAGTGACGATGAACAGCGACATTTTCAGACAGTGTCTTTCACAATTTGCCAGGAATTTCGCCTACGGAGGCGCCATTCGTCATCTTTACAGGCTGGGATACAGCACGGAGCGGATTATGAAAGAGTTTGATTATCCATATACAAAAGAAGAACTGGAAAAAATCAGGGAAAGTATGGAAACAGATATATTAGGGAAGGACAAAGATCAATGAAAGACATAGGAATCAAAGCCATATTTTTCGATGTGGACGGGACCCTGGTCTCCCACACCATCAACGACATTCCCGCCGGAACCCTGCAGGCTCTGGAACAACTAAGGGAGAAGGGGATTCTGATATTTATCGCCACCGGAAGGCATATCTCGGAACTGGAAAAGATGCCGCTCCACCATGTTCCTTTCGACGGCTATGTGACCCAGACCGGACAGATTTGTTATGACGGGGACTTTCACCCCATTTACGAAGAGCCATTGAGCAGGAAAGATACCGGGATTCTGGTTCAGACCTTCCGGGAGAAAAAGGTCCCTATCGCCCTGATTGGTACAACAACTTATTACATTAATTATCTGGATGAGACCGTGAAAGATGTGCTCGATTCCATCAACACCCCCTATCCGGATGTCAGAGATTATCAGGGAGAGGATCTTTTTGGAGCCAGTATATTTCCCTATGGAAAGGAAGAGGAGAGTAAAGAGCTCTTTGATAAGCTGAAAGGATGCAAGGAATCTTCCTGGCATGACAGAGCCTCGGACATTATCCTGAAAGAAGGAGGGAAGGTCAGGGGCATAGAGAAAGTGATGGAATACTTTGGCCTCGACCGGACCGAGATCATGGCCTTTGGAGACGAGGACAATGATGTGGAAATGATCGGCTTTGCCGGCATCGGTGTCGCCATGGGCAACGGGACCGGGGAAGCCAAAGAGGCGGCGGATTACGTGACCGCTTCCGTGGATGAGGATGGGGTTCGAAAAGCATTGCAGCACTTCGGAATCCTCTAATGCCTCTCCAGCTGCGGATTTGCAGGACTGAAGCGCGTCCCTGAAGACCCCTATCTACAGACAACCGGTTCCGACGCAGAGGCGTTGCCCACTCCCGGTAAGCTATCTGCCTGTTCCGACTAAGGCGGCTGAGGTATTCACGAACGATTTGTTCTTACCTCAGCCGCCAAGTCTCCACGGCAGAGGATTTTACCTCTGTTCCTGCAAAGCCTCTGCTTACGGAATCCGGTTGCCGCCGATCGGGGGCAAACAGCCTCTGGTTCAGCCGCTTCTATTGCAA
>CACXGS010000244.1 GCA_902767195.1 uncultured Lachnospiraceae bacterium
AGGGTCATGCTTCCGTCACTGAAGGAAACACGACGGTCTTTGGCGCTGATCACGCCGGTGGTTACAGACTGGCCGTAACCCAGAGCATTACCGATGGCGATAACTGCCTGTCCCACCTTGACATCTTCTTTGGAAAATGTGGCCGGCTTGATGGCATTTCTGGTCTCTTCACTCACATCTTTCGTCTTGACACTGATGACTCCCAGGTCCGCGTCTTTATCGGTTCCCACAATGGTGGCCGGGGCAGTGGTTCCGTCGTTAAACATAACCATCAGGTTGGTTCCGCCTTCCACAACGTGGTTGTTGGTTCCGATCAGGATCTCATTGTCATTCATCTCCACGATGAATCCGGAACCGGCACCCTGTCCGGTATAGACCTGTCCGAACCAGCCCTGCTGCTCAAAGGTCCCGGTAATGGCAACGACCGAGGGCATGGTCTGCTCTACCACTCCTGTGTAATCCACGGTAGTGACATTGACATTCGTCTGTCCGCCCGCCTCGTCTGTTGTTGTATTTCCCTTCTCCTGCACGGTTGATTCCGTCTGTGTTTCTCCGCCAATGGCGCCGATCAGTTTATTAACGCCGGCGAAACAGGCTCCTGAAATAAGACCGAAGATCAGGGCCGCCACAATGGTCTTGGCGATCGTACCGGCAAAAGATCCTTTCTTCTTTTCCCGGTTATTGCCGGATCTGTCGGCCGGCTCTCTGGGGATTGCTCCGTAGGAATAGCTGCGGTTCTCCGCCTCCCTCCAGGGTTCCGGCTGTGAAAAATAGCTGTCGGCCGGCTGATTCGGCTGCTGTCCGCTCTCAGGCTGACTATTCCAGCTTGCGTTCGAATCAAAATCTCTATTGTTAAAATCTCTTTGATCAAAATCGCTCATAATAGTCCTCTCCTTTCTGGTTACCAAAAATTATATTATTCTGTGTCTGACAAGCGTATGCTAACAGGCATCTGTGAACAAATGGTGTCGAACCTATGAGGAAATCGTGAAACTGTCACAGGGTCTGTCATTCTCTGCTTCTCCGAAAAAACTTGTCGAATATCAAAATATATTGTATCATAGATTAGAAAAAAAGCCAGATAAAATATGGGAACTCTCTTTACGTGACAGAGTTCTCATTTCCCGAGGTGATAAACAATGATCAAGGAGAATCAGAAATATTTCAACCGGCTCCATGTAATACTGGACGGCTTAGTGATCTATGCCTCTTTCTGCCTGTGTTACTATATCCGATTTGTCTGCCCTCTTTTTAAGTTCATGTTCCCCCAGATCGGCTACTGGCGGAAACTGACCCAGTATCAGGGCATGCTCACCATCATGGTTCCGGTTTTCCTCCTTCTTTATGCCAGGTTCAACCTGTACAAGCCGAAACGGTTCCGAAACCATGCGGCAGAATATACGAATCTTTTCCAGGCCAACACCATCGGTATGATCATCCTCATCATCGGTATTGTATTCCTGCGGATCGAACACGTTCCCCGTAGTCTTCTGATCATGTTCTATGTGATGACCCTCTTCCTGACATTTTTGGAAAGGTCCATGATCCGTGCCATTCTGGAGAGGAACCGGAGAAGGGGATATAACCTGAAGCATGTTGTTATTATCGGGTTCAGTGCCGCTGCAAGAGCATATATCGACCGAATCAAGGCCAACCCCCAGTGGGGATACAAAATACACGGAATCTTTGACGATAATATGGAGCCGGAGTTCCACTACCGCAATATCTTCTGTCTTGGCAAGACGGAAGACCTGGAGCGTTTCTTCACGAACACGGAGATGGACGAAGTAGCCATTGCTCTGAGTCTGACCGAGTATTACAAGCTGGAGAACATCGTAGGAATCTGCGAGAAATCGGGAATCCATTCCAAGTTCATCCCGGATTACTATCGTTTTATCCCCACCCACCCGGTTACCGAAGACCTGAACGGTCTGCCGGTAATCAACATACGTAACGTCCCGTTGACGAATACCGTAAACCGTGTTATAAAACGTCTTATGGATCTGGTAGGATCGATTATCTGTATCGTGATCTTTTCCCCGGTTATGCTGGTGACGGCTATTCTCGTAAAGAAAAGTTCTCCGGGACCAATTATTTTTACTCAGACCAGAATCGGGCTTCACAACAAGCCCTTTAAGATGTACAAGTTCCGGTCCATGGGTGTACAGTCCGCCGAAAAAGAGGCAAAGGGCTGGACCACCAGCAACGATCCCAGGGTCACTCCTGTGGGTAAGGTCATTCGAAAGACAAGTATTGATGAGCTCCCCCAGCTTTTCAATGTCTTGAAGGGTGATATGAGCCTGATCGGCCCCCGCCCGGAGCGTCCTCAATTTGTCGAGAAATTTAAAGAAGAGATTCCCAGATACATGATCAAGCACCAGGTACGGCCGGGCATGACCGGTTGGGCCCAGGTGTGCGGATATCGTGGCGACACTTCCATCGAAGGCCGCATTGAACACGATATTTTCTACATTGAGAACTGGACCATCAGTTTTGATATTAAGATACTGTTCCTTACTGTATTCAAAGGTTTCATCAATAAGAACGCCTATTAGTCCCATGATACAGCAGGGCTCAGGGAGGCGATTAATATGTGGGATGATAAAAGAAGAAAAAAGGTCCGCCGTCGAGCGGACACTTTTTATGAAGAAAATGGGTTTTACCGTCCGGAAGATTCTCTTGAGCGGCAATCTCTCCGGATGCCTGAAGACAATGACGAAAGGCAATCCGTCCGGATGCCTGAGGATCACTATAGCAGACAGGCTGCCCAAAGGCCGAAGAGACCGGTCAGAAGGCCGTCTTCGGGAAAGCAGTTTTCCGGTAATCAGTACTCTGCTAATCAGGCCCCCCAAAAACGTCGAAGCGATCTGTTTTATGAGGACCTGCCCACCTGGCGGAATTCAGAGAAGAATAAGAAGAAACGAGGATGCCTTTTCCCCTTTGCACTGCTTATTCTGCTTCTTCTGGCCGTATCGGCAGCAGGATTTTTCATGGTGAGACATTCTCTGGGTACCATCGAGCGGACGGAGCTTGATCAGAGCATGCTCTGCACTGTCAATGAAGACCCCAACATTAAGGATTATCAGAACATTGCCCTCTTTGGCGTAGACGATCAGGATAATACGATCCGGGATAAAGGATCCAGGACAGACAGCATCATTGTTGCCAGTATCAACAAACGCAATCACAAGGTGAAGCTCCTGTCCATATACCGGGATACTTATGTAAGTATTAACGGAGAGTATGACAAGATTAATGCAGCCTATTCCTTCGGCGGTCCGAATCTGGCCATCCAGACCATCAACCGCAATCTGGATCTTAATATCACGGACTTTGCCACTGTGAACTTCAAGGCCCTGGCTGATGCCGTGGATATTGTAGGCGGCATCGAACTGACCATCAAGTCAGAAAAAGAACTGGAGAACCTGAACGATTATATCGGCAACATGAATAA
>CACXGS010000245.1 GCA_902767195.1 uncultured Lachnospiraceae bacterium
CAGGCAGATAGCTTACCGGGAGTGGGCAACGCCTCTGCGTCGGAACCGGTTGTCCGTTGATTGGGGTTATTGGCGATACAGTTCAACCCCTCATACCTGTATTCACACATGGTATTTCGTTTTTGTAAAAGAGGAATCCCGATAATCGGGATCCCTCTGTCTTTACCTTATTCTTCCGTCTGATCGATATCTTCTTCCGCTTCCTGCGGCTCTTCCGGGGTCTGTACAGGAGGCTCTTCCTGCAGCTCCGCGATTGTCTGGGCAACAGGCTCCTCTTCCTGCGGTTCCTCCGCCGTCTCCGGCTTCTCCTCGGCATGCTCTGCCTCCCAGTTCTTGAAAATCTCCATAAACTCTTTTCCGGTTATGGTCTCTTTCTCGATCAGGAAAGCAGCAATCTTATGAATGACTTCCTGATGTTCCTCAATAATGACCTTGGCTTTCTCGTAAGCATCTTTGAGAATCCGCTTAACTTCCTGGTCGATCAATGCCCCTGTGGCATCGGAACAGTTCATCACAGCGCGGCCATCCAGATAACGGCTCTCTACGGATTCCAGACCCATGAGGCCGAAAGCCTCAGACATACCGTACTGGGTAACCATGGCTCTTGCCGTTTTGGTGGCACGCTCAATATCATTGGATGCACCGGTAGTAACCGAATGGAAGATAACTTCCTCCGCTGCTCTTCCTCCGAAGAGAGTTACCAGTTCTGCCAGCATCTGTTCTTTGCTCATGAGATATTTCTCTTCTTCCGGCACCTGCATGGTATAGCCGAGAGCACCCATGGTTCTGGGAACGATCGTTATCTTCTGTACCGGTTCCGTATGCTTCTGAACTGCGATCATCATGGCATGACCTACTTCGTGGTATGCCACGATCTTCTTTTCTTCCTCTCCCAGAATACGGTCTTTCTTCTCTTTTCCGGCGATGACCACTTCCACCGCTTCCAGGAGATCTTTCTGGGAGACGGCTTTTCTTCCGTCTTTTACCGCCGCGAGTGCCGCCTCATTGATCATATTGGCCAAGTCAGAGCCGACTGCTCCGGAAGTGGCCAGGGCGATCTCATCAAAATCGACGGTTTCATCTATTCTGACATCTCTGGCATGGACTTTCAGAGTTTCTTTTCTTCCCTTCAGGTCCGGTCTCTCCACAATTACTCTGCGGTCAAAACGGCCTGGTCTGAGCAGGGCTTTATCCAGCACTTCCGGACGGTTTGTCGCTGCAAGGATAATGATACCCCGGGAGGAATCAAAACCATCCATCTCTGCCAGCAGAGCGTTCAGTGTCTGCTCCCGCTCATCATTTCCTCCGCCATAGCGGTTATCACGGCTCTTGCCGATGGCATCGATCTCATCGATAAAGATGATACATGGAGCCATGGATTCGGCCTGCTTGAAGAGATCCCGCACACGGGAAGCTCCCACGCCGACAAACATTTCCACGAAATCCGATCCGGACAGAGAAAAGAAGGGGACATTGGCCTCTCCTGCAAGTGCCTTTGCCATCAGTGTCTTTCCTGTACCGGGAGGCCCAACCAGAAGAGCTCCCTTGGGCAGCTGGGCACCGATCTCCGTATATTTGTCCGGATTGTGAAGGAAGTCTACCATCTCGATCAGACTTTCCTTGGCCTCATCCTGACCGGCCACATCTTCAAATGTGACTCCCGTTTTCTTTTCCACATAGACTTTAGCTGTGCTTTTTCCGACACCCATCATGCCGCCGCCCCGGCCCATGCCGCGCATGAAGAAATACATGACGGCATAGATCAGAACAAATGGCAGAAGATAGCCAACCAGCGCCTGCATAACCATAGAAGACCCGCTGGTATCCTTTTGTGTAAAGGTAACCCCGGCTTTCTTCAGGCGATTCACCAGCTCGTAGTCCTTCTCTATACTGATCACATAATATGTCGTCTTATTTAGAGGATCCTGCTGTTTTTTCGGTTCAATCAGGATCTTGTTGTCCGACAGTGTGACCTTCTTCACTTCCCCCTTTTCCAGCTTGGTCAGGAACTCACTATATTCCAGTTCCTCCTGCTTACCGTTTTTATAACGGTTCATCAGGGTCGTAAACAGAAACGTTATTCCCAGGCAAATGACCAGCATGGCTATAACCGTCTGGATCCTCCGCTTTCTGCCCGGGTCCTGTTTCTTTTTGTTATCCATTCTATTCCTCCGTTTTCGTCATTCTCAGGCAAGGGATGACACCTACAGCTTCCTAATCATCTCCATTGCGTCTTTCATATAATCCCTGTCCTGGAATTCAATCTTACCATTATCGCAGGCTACTGCCAAGTCCGGGTCAACAGGCAGTCTTGCCAGAACCGGTATCTGATATGTATCGGAAATCTCCTGAATATGACTCTCTCCGAAGATCTCAATCTTCCTGCCGCAGTCCGGGCAGGTAATATAACTCATATTCTCTACGATACCGAGTATCGGGATATTCATCATCCGAGCCATGTTTACTGCTTTTTCCACAATCATTCCAACCAGTTCCTGAGGGGATGCAACAATAATGATCCCGTCAAGGGGAATGGACTGGAAGATGGTGAGCGGAACATCTCCGGTTCCCGGAGGCATATCCACAAACATATAGTCAACCTTATTCCAGGCAGTCTCGCCCCAGAATTGTTTAATCACTCCGCCCAGGACCGGCCCTCTCCAGATTACCGGGTCTGTCTCGTTGGCCAGCATCAGGTTAACCGATACCACCTGAATTCCCAGTGCAGTCTGGGCCGGCACAATCAAGCCGTCCACATTACCGAAAAGACTTTCATGGAGGCCGAAAGCCTTAGGAATAGAGGGTCCTGTCACGTCACCGTCCAAAATAGCGGTGCGATATCCCTCTTTCGCACTGGCACAGGCCAAAAGGGAAGTGACCATTGATTTTCCAACGCCACCCTTTCCCGACACCACGCCGATTACCTTATTCACTGTGCTTCCCTCAGCCAGTTTCTCTAAAAAATCCTTCGGATCTACGGTTCTTTCTTCGCAATTCATTTCGCAGCTACTGCAATCATGTGTACAATCAGCCATACTAAATAATATCCTCCTAATTTGTTGATAATCGTTTAAACCTGACGAATGGCCTCCAGGATTGCCTGGACATTCGCTCTGATGTCTCCGCCAAACACTCCGGATCCGCTGACAAGAACATCCGCACCGCACTCTACTATATGAGCGGCATTGGAAGCCTTTACTCCCCCGTCAACTTCAATCAGGGTATCCAACCCTCTGTTCCGGATGATCTCCTTAAGCTGGCGAAGCTTCTCATCTGTGTATGGAATGTATTTTTGTCCGCCAAAACCGGGATTCACGGACATGATCAGGACCATAAAAAGATCCGGCAGCACATAATCCAGCACGCTGAGAGGTGTCGCAGGATTCAATGCGACGGCTGCCTTCTTTCCGCATGCCCTGATCTGCTGGACAACACGGTCAAGATGAGTGCAGGCTTCCGCATGAACACAGATTATATCTGCTCCGGCTTTCGCAAAATCTTCTATATACCTGCCCGGCTCCTCCACCATCAGATGCACGTCAAATGTAGCATCCGTCATGGGGCGAAGAGCTTTGATCACCGGGTTACCGAAGGAAATCTGCGGGACAAACATTCCGTCCATCACATCAATATGGACATATTGAGCCCCGGAATTCACTGCTTGCATGACATCTCGTCCAAGATTGGTAAAGTCTGCTGACAAAATTGACGGTGCAACTATTCTCATAACAATCCCCTTTCTCTTCTCGTCAGGTTCCGATAACGACTCCGATTAAATCCATGATAACACAAAAAGACAATTCTGCAAGGTCTTGTTCCCGGGGACCTGAATAATAAAGGCGGAAAACACACAAATCGTGTTTTCCGCCTCTCAATAATCACTTACCTGCAAATCGATTCAGAAACAGCTTCCTGTCTGACAGAATACCTGTTTATCCAACCGTATAGATGGATCTGCCAAGCATTCTGGAGATCTGATACTCGTACTCATCAACATCCTTCCTCATGGAGAGGGCTTCGTCAATATCATAGTCTACATACTGGCCGTTGCGGTAACCGACTACACGATTGGATGCCCCTGCGCAGAGCAGGTCCACAGCCAGGGCGCTCATATAAGATGCATAGACACGGTCTTTGGCCGTCGGGCTTCCGCCTCGCTGAACATGTCCCAGGATCGATGCTCTCGTCTCGATACCGGTTGCCTCTTCCAGATCCTTGGCCATACCATAAGAGTGGCCGATACCTTCGGCATTGACAATCAGGTGATGTCTCTTGCCCTTGGAATGCGTCTCCATTACACCGTCAACAAGCTGGTTGAGAAGTCTCAGACGGTTGCCGTCATAGCGCTCCGGAATAATGATCTCTTCCGCGCCGGTGGCAATTCCGCACCACAATGCGATATAGCCGGCGTCTCTTCCCATAACCTCGATAATAGAACATCTCTCATGGGATGCGGAAGTATCACGAATCTTATCGATGGCATCCATCGCAGTGTTTACTGCAGTGTCAAATCCGATCGTGTATTCCGTACACCCGATATCAAGGTCGATGGTTCCCGGGATTCCGACGGTATTGATGCCCTGGGCTGCCAGTGCCTGTGCTCCGCGGAAGGATCCGTCTCCACCGATTACGATCAGGCCGTCGATACCATGTTTATGGCAAATCTCAGCTCCTCGTTTCTGAACTTCCAGTTCTTTAAATTCCGGACATCTTGCTGTATAAAGTACGGTTCCGCCATAAGAGATAATACCGGTGGTAAACCTTTTGTCCATCTCAAAAATCTCTTCGTTCAGAAGTCCGCTGTAGCCACGATAAATTCCCTTTACATTAACTCCTCTGGCCCATGCTGTACGAGCCGCAGCACGGACTGCTGCATTCATACCCGGCGCATCTCCGCCACTGGTCAGAATACCAATCGTATCAACTGCAGAAGCTTTGCTCATAATGTAACCTCTCTTTCTTCTCCCAGCTTAAGCATTAATATGATCATATCAATTAATATTTTATCTCTTTCTCTGTATTTTTTCAATACTGGTCTCTGCAAGCTTGACATTTTCTTTGCCAAATATTTCTCTTAATTGTTCCAGGACCTCTGTTCCTGCTGAAATATTCTTATAAGAGGGTAATCTTTTGACCGCCCTCTCAGCCCGGGAGAAGATTGTGATATTCTCTTCTCCGGGATATTCTCGTATCAGAGCGTCCAATTCCGGGGTCTTCTCCCTGAATTCTGCAATGTCAGAGGTCTGAATCCACACATTGACCGGAACCCGGTTCATGGGAATGATCAAATCTGCAATCAGCTTTCCGCTCTCTTCGGAAACGGAGGCTCTTCCTCTAACATACACGCCGCTGTCCGGAACCAGAAAGTCTCTGTAATTTTGATAATCTCTCGGGAAAACAATGATTTCAACGCTCCCATAGAGATCTTCCAAAGTAACAAACGCCATATTCTGGTTATTTTTGGTCAGCTTCACCGTTACATCACCGATCAGGCCTCCGAGAATGCAGGTCTTCCCGTCGGCGATTATTGTGCGGCCCGTGTCCTCATCGGGTTCAAAATCGGTCGATTTGGCTGTGGTCTGTTTTTTCATGGAATCCATGTACTCTTCCAGGGGATGCCCGCTTACATAAATACCCAGGACTTCTTTTTCAAAGGCCAGTTTCTGTCCTTTTTCATATTCCCCCACATCCGGATAGGAGACTTCGTATTCCTTCTTTTCCTCCTCTTCCATAAAATCAAACAGGGTCATCTGGCCGGATATTGTGGATTTTCTTTCCCGGCTCACCTCATCCATAAGCAGAGGATATACCATCATTTGCTGCTTCCTGGTGGCCCCCAGGCAATCCACTGCGCCCGCCTTGATCAGGTTCTCGAGAGTTCTTTTGTTAATCTCTCTGGAACTTAATCTTGACATAAAGTCCTTCATACTCAGATATCTGCCTCCGCGGGCTCTTTCTGCCGTCATGGAGTCGATTACATTTCTGCCGAGACTTCGGATCGCTGCCATGCCGTATCGTATGGAGTCTCCGGAAACAGAAAAACCACTCTCCCCTTCATTAATATCCGGCGGAAGGATACGGATCCCCATCCCTCTGCAGGTATTCACATACTCTGTAATCTTCTTTGTATTGGTCAGGACAGAGGTAAGGAGAGCAGCCATAAACTCTACCGGATAGAAACAGCGCAGCCATGCTGTCTGATAGGAAACCACAGCATAGGCGGCAGCGTGAGACTTGTTAAAGGCATACTTGGCAAAATCGATCATATCGTCAAAAACCTGGTTGGCTATCTTTTCCGGAATCCCTCTTTTCAGGCATCCGTCAACGCCTTCCGCCTCATTGCCATAAACAAAGTTCTGCCGCTCTTTCGCCATGACATCCCCTTTTTTCTTAGACATAGCCCTGCGGACCAGATCACTTCTGCCCAGGGTGTAGCCCGCCAGCTTCATTACAATCTGCATGACCTGTTCCTGATAGACGATGCAGCCGTAAGTAGGCGCAAGGATCTCCTCAAGTTCCGGGCAAAGATAGTGGATATCACCCTGATTCTGTTTTCCCTTGATGTATTTGGGAATAAAATCCATAGGGCCGGGCCGGTAAAGGGAAATGCCTGCGATAATATCTTCGAGATTGCCGGGACGCAACTCTTTCATGAAGGCCTTCATTCCGGCACTTTCCAGCTGGAAGACGCCTTCGGTATGTCCCTGGCCAATCATTTCATACACTTTAGGCTCGTCATAATCGATCTCATCAATGGAAAATGTCCTGCCGAGCCGTTTGCTGATCATCCTCTCCGCATCCTGGATCACCGTCAGGTTGCGCAGTCCCAGGAAATCCATTTTTAAAAGGCCCAACTCTTCAATGGTCGTCATTGGAAACTGGGTCGTGATTGCATCATCTGCTCCTCTGGAAAGAGGAACGAACTCATCCATGGGCTCTGATCCGATCACCACTCCGGCAGCATGAATCGATGTATGCCGGGGAAGGCCTTCCAGTCTCATGGACATATCCACCAGGTTTTTTACTGTCTCATCTTTCTCGTACAGGGAGCGGAGCTCGGGATTCATTTTCAGTGCCTTCTCAATAGTGATTCCCAGTTCCATGGGAATCATTTTGGCCACCTGGTCTACCTGATTATAGGGAATGGCGAGAACGCGCCCAACGTCCCGGACAGCCATCCGGGCTGCCATGGTACCGAAAGTGATAATCTGAACCACTTTTTCCTTCCCATATTTCTCATAAACGTAATCGATCACTTCCTGACGCCGTTCCACGCAGAAATCGATATCAATATCCGGCATGGAAACCCGCTCGGGATTCAGGAAACGTTCAAAAATCAACTGGTAGCGGATGGGATCAATATTTGTGATCCCAAGAGAGTAGGAAACAATACTTCCCGCCGCAGATCCTCTTCCGGGGCCAACTGCGATTCCTCTGCTCCTTGCAAAACGGATGAAATCCCAGACAATCAGGAAATAGTCCACATAGCCCATATCCCGTATAGTATTAAGCTCATAGGTCAGTCTTTCTCTGAGTTCCCGGGAAGGATTCTGTCCATATCGTTTCCTTAATCCTTTTTCACATAATTCCGTCAGGTATTCAAAGGCCTGATAACCTTCCGGCACATCAAACTTTGGAAGCTTCTGTTCATGAAAAGTAATCTCCACATTACAGCGCTCCGCAATCCGGTGTGTGTTATCCATAGCTTCCCTTGCATAGGGAAAAACTCTCTGCATCTCTTCCTCTGATTTCAGATAATACTGTCCGCCTTCATAGCGCATTCGGTCTGTATCAGAGACCAGCTTACCTGTCTGAATACAGAGAAGAAGGTCATGGGGCGTTGCATCCTCTTCCAGGATGTAATGGACGTCATTGGTTGCCACCAGGGGAATATCCAGTTCTTTGGACATGCGGATCAGATTCTGATTGACCAGAGTCTGTTCATGAATCCCATGATCCTGAAGTTCCAGGAAGAAATTATCCTTCCCGAAAACAGACTGGAGTCGGAGAGCAGACTGTTTTGCCCCCTCATAATTATCCCGGATAATCTTCGAGGCTACTTCCCCGGCCAGGCAGGCTGACAGAGCGATCAGTCCTTCGTGATAACGTTCAAGAATCTCATAATCTACTCTGGGACGATAATAATAACCTTCCGTAAATCCTCTGCTGACAATTTTCATCAGATTATGATAGCCGGTATTATTTTCCGCCAGAAGGACCAGATGGTAATACCTGTTCTCATCCGATCTCGTTTCCCGGTCAAAACGGGAGCCCGGAGAAACGTAGATCTCGCAGCCGATAATTGGCTTGATTCCGGTTTCCAGGGCTTTCTTATAGAATTCGATCACACCGTACATGACGCCGTGGTCCGTGATGGCCAGGGAATCCATTCCCAGTTCCTTTGCCCGGGGAAGCATCTCTGCAATCTTACCGGAACCATCCAAAAGACTGTATTCTGTATGAACATGCAAATGGGTAAAAGCCATTTCTCTCCTCCTCGTAAGAGATTAGACAAATCAGGGAATGACCTGCAGGCGGCTGCCTTACGCCGTCCTTAAGTCATTCCCTGTAATTGTCAGTCATTCATGTCACAAACGCTGGTCTTACAACGTTTCCCTCCGGTTAATCATCCAGTACCGGAGTGAGGAATCCGTAACTATCCCGGTCAATCAGTTTATAAAATGACGAGATATCATATTGGGGCTGTGGCTTTACCTTATAGTAAACAGACCAGCCGATTCCTACGACAATCGCAATCACCACCAGATAGGCCACCAGCTTCATTAACTGGTCCCTTCTCTTCTCCTGGGCGATAATCTTCTTGCGGTTTTTCTTATATTGCTTTCTGGCATCTACTTTTTCCTGACTCATTATATTTCACCTTCTATATATATTAATAATCTGGAGCACATCGGCTTTATTATACTCCATAATACTAAAAGCCGCAATATTATTTTTCCTAAGGGCTGATAAAAGAATTATTATCTAAGTAACACTTGAACTTTCCATATTTCCTATGATATACTTTCGTTAGAAACAAGGAGGTGTTTTAAATGACAGACCGTCAGTCCAAAATCATTAAACTGGTGAACACCCACCAGAAGATTGAAGTCAGTAAACTGGCTACTCTTTTAAATGTATCTCAGGTTACAATTCGCAAGGATCTGGACCATTTGGAAGAGGAAGGGCTTCTGTCCAGAGAACATGGATTTGCCCTGATCAAAAATGCTAATGATATCAACACTCGGCTGGCCCTCCACTATGATAAAAAGCTGGCGATTGCCACCCGGGCTGCAGAAATGGTGAACAATGGGGAGACCGTCATGCTGGAATCCGGCTCTACCTGTACTTTGCTCGCAGAACAACTGGCAAAATTGAAAAAAGACATCACCATTATTACGAATTCTGCCTATATTGCCATCCGAATCCGTGAATTACCTATAAGAAAGGTGATTCTTCTGGGCGGAGAATATCAGAAAGATTATCAGGGCATGGTTGGCCCTCTGGTTCGGAAGTGTGCCAAAGAATTCTTCGTGGATAAATTCTTTGTCGGCACAGACGGTTTTATTCCTTCTGCAGGCTTTACCTGCGATGACATGATGCGAGTAGAAACGATGGAATACATGTCAGATGCAGCCAAGAGAGTGATCATACTGGCTGACTCATCCAAGTTTCGCCAGCAGGGAGTTGTCATTCAGTCCACTTTCTCGGACGTGAATTGTATTTGCACCGACCCGGATATTGATCCCGAGGTAAAAGCCATCCTGGAAAAGCACAATATAGACGTTATTATAGCAGAATAACCATTATTTTACCGAAATATCTTTTTAGATTTATTTTTATAATCGTTGCCACAACGCATTCAACTATTTGAATATGTTGTGGAAACTTTCTTTGATTTGATTCCCGTTTTTCATGATTTTTATGGATTATCCCGTATTTTCATTTGTTCTTTGTCGTGATATCATAGAGTCATACGGAAGATATTAGAGATACTAAAGAATACTTAAAAAGGTCGGTGTTATATGGTTACACAATCCATCTGTATTGATTCCTTTGAAAAGATTCAGCAGTTTGTTGATATCATGAATCGTTTTAGCGGAAAGTTTGATCTGGTTTCAGGCTGTAATGCTGTGAATGCGAAGTCTGTCATGGGCATTTTCAGTCTGGATATATCACGCCCTATATCTCTGTACATTTATAATGAAGATACCGCTGATCCGGTACTTCGGGCTATTGAGTCTTTAGGAATCACAGATAAATAGAACCTCATTAATAATGAATACAGGAAACAGAGAACTTCCTGATTTATATTAAAAAGGAAGAGGCTGTTAATAATAATTGTGCCGGCAGCTCCGAAGGAGAATTGACCGGCTGTTATTATTAACAGCCTCTTCTTTCATTTTCATATATTCTTCTATCGCTCAATCTTCACCGGTTCCGGATACTCTTCTCCAAAAGTATCTACTGTCACCGTTTTCATAACCTGCTTCTCATATGGAGAATCACGGAATGTCTTTACAGACGCTATCTCATCTACCACATCCATGCCTTCTATCACTTTGCCAAAAGAAGCATACTGTCCATTCAGATGGGGGGCATCCTTGTGCATGATAAAGAACTGGGATCCTGCGGAATTCGGCATCATAGACCTGGCCATGGAGAGAACTCCTCTCGTATGCATCAGCTTATTGGGAAATCCATTCATCATGAATTCACCCTTGATGCTGTAGCCCGGATTCCCTGTTCCTGTCCCCAGAGGGCATCCTCCCTGAATCATAAATCCTTTGATCACACGATGAAAAATCAATCCGTCGTAAAAGCCTTTGTTAATCAATGATATGAAATTATTCACTGTATTGGGCGCAATCTCCGGATAGAGTTCAGCCTTGATCACTTTCCCTGTGTCCATGGTAATGGTTACAATTGGGTGTGCCATAGTCGTTTATCCTCCTATTGTTCAATAATGTTATTCTTTATCAGATAATCTGCCATCTGAGATCCGAACTGTCCCTGGGCAAATTTGGTCAGGTGCAGATAATCCGAACTCAGAATATCCATATTATCTTTGGTAAGAAAATTATGCGAGTATTTGTATGCCGTAAATCCGGCATCGCTCTTGTTGTTCCAGAAGTTGGCGATAGCATCCAGCCGCTGCTGGAAGGTATTCATAACCGATTCTGAAGGTGACCCTTTGTTATTCCGGAGTAAAAGATCCACAAAGACCACTTTGATCTTCTTTTTCCCCTCTTTTTGCCTTGCATTTCCCGCTTCGGAAATCCGGGTGAGCAGGAGATTCACCGCCCCGGTGAAATTATTATTGTCCGTGTTGACAGCGGGATCCAGGGAGGACCCCAGCTTCTCTATTCCTGCATACTTGACATCGTTGGTTCCTGCCGCCAGAATCACAACATCATAATCTTTAAAAGTTCCCGGGTTCTTTTCTCCGTCCTCCGTCTTAATCAGCCCTCCCACGGAGTCTGCGTAGCGCTTATCGTAAAGTAAAGCGTCTGCCCTGGACAGAGCCTCCATAGGCTCATACTTGGGAGTTCCGGCAAAATTAATGGAATAATTGGCTGTAAGGCAATGCTTCTTCACAGACTTGTCATAAGTAATCGTCCCCAGATACGTATAAGTTGCGCCGGGTATCGATACGTTGGTAAAGCGGACACCTGTCAGCTGATTAATCCTTCTTGGATAGGAGAAAGTAAATCCTCCGGTATAATAGGGATCCTTCGTACTGGTCACTGCGGTATATGGTGTTCCGTAAGTAATACTGTCTCCGATAAACAGAACCTTTGACCCTTTGGAGAAATCAGGGGAGGCGTTCTTTACACGGAAGGTCTTATCATAGTCACTGTATATTTTCTTCCCGTTCATCCAGGCATATGCCCTCACAGTATAATAAGGCCTGCTGTTGCTGTAATCTGCCAGCGTCAGGCTTTGTGTTACTCCGCTTCCGGCAGATACCGTCTTGCACAGACTGAAGGAAGACCCGTCTGCACTGTTTAAAATCTCATATCCTTTGGCATGGGGAGATCTGCCCCATGTTAATTTCACACTGCTGCCTGACACCTGGGCACTTACTACGGCCGGTACAGCCAGGTAGAATACTTCTCCATCCCTGCAGCTCCACTTGATTTTGCTTCCGGACCCACTGGAGGCCTTTGCCCTGACCATATAGATCAGAGGATTGATCGAGGGATCTAAATAATAGGTATACTTCAGATAGCTCTGATTTGCGCTCAGAGAGTTCCCCTCGGAAAAGATCTCCGAATAGGAACTGGATCCGCTCCCCACCTTTCTCTCTTTTCCGGATGCGGTAACCTTGCTGTATATATCATAATTACCGGAACCGCCTATCCTCGTCCAGGTCAGCTTCACCTGGTCAGGCTTCCAGAGAGCTGTCACTTCCGGTGCATCAGCCAGGGTCATGATCCCTTCACTGTCGAACCTGCTGAAACTGATCCGGCTTCCACTGCCATAAATCTGCTTGACCGTATAGCTGTAAAGGGCAGAGGGATTCAATCCCTTGTCCGTATAGGTATAATTACCTGTACCTGACGGAGCTACCTGGACAATCTGCTTATAGGAACCGCTCCCTTCCCTGCGAAAAATCCGGTACTTCAGTCCGGCAACCGCAGCAAAAACGACACGGTTATTCACTTTGTTATCCTTTGTTACGGCAGAGGTGATTACGGACTTGAGCTGGGGAGCATCCGGCTGCTTTACCGTGACCGTGATCTTTCCCGCCACTCCGTTGTGGGCCAGAGCATAAACGTATGTCTTTCCTGCACCGGTTCCTGTAATCTTTCCCTTATTGTCAACCGTGGCAATCCCCGGATCGGCTGTCTGCCACCGGGTTCCTTTTACCACCGGTTTGGAAGGGCTGACTTTTGCTTTCAGCGTGACTGTTCTGCCGCCGGTGAGAGTCACCTTTTTCTTTGACGGTTTCACCGAGGAAGCGTTCTTCTTGGGAACACCAGCCTTGACGCAGACCCATAAGCTCTTCTTTCCGGCAGTCTTTCCGTTATATGGGATCACCCTGAAATAGACGGTCTTTCCCTTTTTGTAATCCAGGGTTATGGTCCGAAAACCGCCGGGAGCCGCCTTTCCCTTTGTATAAGTGGCCTTCAGAGCCTCCTTATAACCCTTTGATTTCTTAAAAGAATAAAGGATCTTATAGCGGGTGGCGTTCTTTGCCTTCGTCCAGAATAATTCCACCGGCCGGTATCCTTTATTATACCTGGCCCGGCTGATTCCTTTCGATCCTTTTGAAGTTTCGGCTCTCAGAAGGACAACCCGCCCCGGCGTATCCTTTGCATATACCGTAACAGAGTTCGTTATCAGTGTCATAGACAGCACGATCATGACTATCGCCAGTATATACATTCGGCTTATCGTTATGACCCAGTTACTGCTTCTTTTCATCCTGTGCTCTCCAATCTGTTATTCTTCAAATAAATAAGTAATAACAAAATATCGGTTTGTGTGTGCAAAACTCTGGAAAACAGCTGTCACATCTACAAACCGGTATCTTTAGTATGTGAATATGTGTTTATTCGGAGATCTCGAATCCGGCGATCCTTGCCAGCTCCCGAATAGAATCTCTGGAAACCTTCTTGCCTTTATACTCGATCAGGTCTTCACACTGACCGGTAAAGATATCACTGGGATTATACTTCTTAATAATGATCCTGTCATTCTCCGTGAAAATCTCCAGCGGCTCTCTCTCCCCGATATCAAAGCTCTTGCGGAGTTCCATGGGCAGAGTGATTCTTCCTAACGAATCCAGCTTTCTCACGATTCCTGTACTTTGCATTCTATTCCTCCTCATCTGTTTATCTAGTCCTGCCAGGCTGTCATATTAATATCTTCGGTTCCGGTCGGACAGCTGTAATCCTGCTACGACTTTTTGTGGCCCTCATTATAATTCCTTTACTGGAAAATGTCAACAAAAATGGTAAAACTGTTTGTTTTTACCATTTGCAATTCCGGGCCATTCCTGGTCCTTCAAAGAGAGGGTCAGAGGGGTCCCGTCCTCCAGCCGGTACCCTTCGCAGGAAGGGCTTCCCATATATTCTCCAACCAGCTGGGGCCACTCGATCCCTATGTCAGGATCATTCCAGGCAATCCCTCCCTCGTCATCCGGCCGGTAAAAGTCAGTGCATTTGTAACAGAATTCCGCCTCGTCTGACAACACAAGAAAACCGTGAGCAAAACCTTCACTAATATAAAACTGCCTGTTGTTTTCCTTTGACAGTATGATGCCGTGCCACTGACCATAAGTCGGACTGCCCTCCCTAAGGTCCACTGCCACGTCAAATACTTCTCCCCGGATCACACGCACCAGTTTCCCCTGGGGGTGCTCCTTCTGGAAATGAAGTCCCCGGAGTACCCCTTTTTTGCTCATGGACTGATTGTCCTGAACAAACCGCATATCAAGACCTGCTTCCAGCATATCTCTGTAATTATAGGTTTCCATGAAATATCCCCTGGCATCTCCGTGAACCATGGGTTCAATCACATAGAGCCCCTCAATATGTGTCGGCAGTACTTTTATCTGTCCCATTCTTATCTCCTGTTATCTTCTGTCTTCCTAATGCTCTTTATATACAATGCATATCCCGTATATAGCGGGCCAGGGCATCCTGCCAGGGAGGAAGTCTTTTAAATCCTCTTTCTGACAGCCTGCTTTTGTCCAGTCTGCTGTTAAAGGGACGGATTGCTTTTGCGCCGTACTCCTCGCTGCTCACAGGCTTGACGGTAACACTCATCCCCGCTGTGCGGAAAATCTCCCGGGCAAAATCGTACCAGCTTATGTATCCGCCTTCATTGGTGGCATGATAGGTGCCATACTGATCTGTGGAAATCATATCCGCCAGAAGAACTGCCAGGTCCGGCGTGTAGGTAGGCGTACCGAACTGGTCATCCACTACCGTCAGCACATCGTGGGTCTTTCCGATCCGCAGCATGGTCTTCACGAAATTATTGCCGTGCATGCCGAAAACCCAGGCTATTCGCACAATAAAATGTTTCGGCACCCACTGTCTGACGGCCTGCTCCCCTTCGTACTTGGTCTGTCCGTAAACATTCAGGGGCTTCGTCACCGGGTCATCCGGCTGCCAGGGTCTCTCTCCCTGTCCGTCAAACACATAGTCCGTTGAGAGGTACAGCATCTTGCAATCCTGTTTTCCGCAGGCCCGGGCCAGGTATTCTGTTCCCCGGGCATTCACATTTCTGCATTCCTCTTCATGATCCTGGGCAGCGTCCACTGCCGTCCAGGCCGCACAGTGAATCACCACATCGGGTTTTTCTTTTTCCATCAGCCGGTTCACGGCGTCCTGATCGGTAATATCCAAACTGTCTATATCCACACCGACTGCCTCAAAGCCCCGGGAGTTCAGCTCTGTCATCACATCGCTGCCCAGCTGGCCTTTGGCTCCGGTTACAAATACTTTCATCCGCTTTGCACCTTCCCGGAGTTTACGCGTTCTTCAGGCGCTCTCCATACATTTTCTCATAATATTGGGTATATTCTCCGGAAACGATACGCTCCCACCAGTCTTTGTTGTCCAGATACCACTTGATCGTCTTCTGAATGCCCTCATTGAACATGGTCTCCGGAAGCCATCCCAGCTCTCTGTGAATCTTGGCTGGATCAATGGCATAACGCATATCGTGTCCTTTCCGGTCTGTCACATGGGTGATGAGGGATTCCGGTTTGTCCAGAGCATGACAAATAAGCTTTACAATGTCAATGTTTCTCATCTCATTGTGGCCGCCGCTATTATAAACTTCCCCGACCTTTCCTTCCCGGATAATCAGGTCAATAGCCCTGCAGTGGTCCTCCACATAAAGCCAGTCTCTCACATTCAGTCCTTCCCCGTAAACGGGAAGTGATTTATCATCCAGCGCGTTGGCAATCATCAGGGGAATCAGCTTCTCCGGGAACTGATAAGGGCCGTAATTATTGGAGCATCTGGAAATGGTTACCGGAAGCCCGAAGGTCCGGTGGTAGGCATTGACCAGAAGATCTGCTCCGGCCTTGGAAGAACTGTAAGGGCTGCTTGTCTTCAGAGGGGTCTCCTCTGTGAAAAAGAGATCCGGACGGTCCAGAGGCAGATCCCCATATACTTCATCCGTAGACACCTGATGATACCTCTTTACCCCGTATTCACGGCTGGCATCCATCAGGACCTGGGTTCCCAGGATGTTGGTTTCGAGGAATATGGCAGGGTTCTCGATGGAACGGTCCACATGGCTCTCCGCCGCAAAATTCACCACGATATCCGGTTTCTCCTCTTCAAACAGGGCAAAGACTGCTTCCCTGTCGCAAATATCAATTTTCTCGAACCGGAAGTTAGGGTTATCCATAGCATCTTTCAGCGTCTCAAGATTCCCCGCGTAGGTGAGCTTGTCAATGCAGACAATCCTGTCTTCCGGATGTTTCTCCAGTTCATAATATACAAAATTCGCTCCGATAAATCCGGCTCCGCCGGTCACTAGAATAGTCATATGCACTCCTTTTTAATCAATGTATTTTCCGTTAAGAACGTCCTGCAGATAGAGTCCGTACTGGTTCTTGCTCATGAGCTCACAGGCTTTTGTCAGCTCTTCCCTGCCGATCCAGCCGTTCAGATATCCCAGTTCTTCCAGACATGCAATCTTTCGATGGGCATGCTGTTCTACTGTTTTCACAAAATTAGTGGCATCCACAAGGCTTTCATGAGTTCCGGTATCCAGCCAGGTAAATCCTCTGCCCAGAAGTTCCACATGAAGTTCATTCTGCTCCAGGTAGATCCGGTTCACATCAGTGATCTCCAGCTCACCTCTTGCAGATGGTTTCAGATTCTTGGCGTATTCCACTACCCTGTTATCATAGAAATACAGACCGGTCACACAGTAATTGCTCTTCGGTTTTTTGGGCTTCTCCTCGATAGAGATGGCTTTCCCGTTCTTGTCAAACTCCACAATACCGAAGCGTTCCGGATCATCTACATAATAGCCGAAAACAGTGGCTCCGGAATCCTGTTCGGCACGGTCAACAGCCTGTCTCAGGCGTTTCTGAAGACCGTGGCCATGGAAAATATTGTCCCCGAGAACCATGGCAACGGTATCGTCTCCGATGAATTCTTCGCCGATAATAAAGGCCTGGGCCAGTCCGTCCGGGCTGGGCTGTACAGCATAGCTTAAATGGACGCCGAACTGATGCCCGTCTCCCAGAAGTGCCTGAAAGCGGGGAGTATCATCCGGGGTGGATATAATCAGAATATCCCGGATTCCTGCCATCATCATCACACTCATGGGGTAGTAGATCATGGGTTTGTCATAGATGGGTAATAGCTGCTTGCTGGTGACTGTCGTCAGGGGATACAGTCTTGTGCCGGATCCTCCCGCCAGAATAATTCCTTTCATAATCTCCTCCGTTTCCTCCTCTCAACCGGGATTCACTTTGCCGTGAGATAGGTATTCTTTATATATTCCGCAACTCTTTTTGTACTCTGTCCGTCTATAGCGTCCAGATAATCCTTTTTAAATGTCTCCAGTGTTTCCTCTCTGCAGGAATTCTCACCGGAGAGCATCTTCAGAGTCTCTGTCTCCAGGCTCTCCTGGTCTGCCGTCACCGGTCCGGGAACAAAACTCCGGTAGCCAAAATAAAAGTCCCTGCTCCCGATATATTCTTCTTCGTCGAATGCATAAAAGAGCATGGGAAGCCCGAGTATGGCTGCCTCGAATATACTTGAACTGTAATCCGTAATCATCAGGTCACTGATCAGCATCAGGTCATTAATGTGATCCTGTCCTGTCAGGTCTGCTACCCGTTTCCGGAAACGGCCTTCCACATTTGTCTTTTGATGAACAAAAGGATGATGCCTGATAATGAGGAAAACATCTTCCGGCATCTTTTCCATAAACCGGTTGACGTCAAAAGCTTCCTCCGGATAATAGGCATCCCGGTTGCCATCGCCCCGGAAAGTCGGAGCAAACAGCACAACTCTGCGTCCCTTCATCTCCGGATATTTTCCATAGAGAACAGCCTTCTTTCTCTCTTTTCTCTCCTCACTCAGGAACAGGTCGTCCGTCCGGGGCACTCCGAGCGGAAGAACATTGGCCGGGTTCACTGCAAAAGCTTCCGCATAAATATTGCAGATTGCCGAACTGCTGACGGGAACCATATCATAGGATCTGTGATTCATGGAACTCTGGGGAGCGGCACCTTTTTTATCTGCTCTGGTGTGACCGAAAGTCTTGAAGGCGCCGCAGGCGTGCCAGAGCTGCACGATCCTGGTCTCATTTCTCTCCCGGATACTATGAAGCTGAGGGTAAAAATCCTCCAGAATGATCACTTTTGCCCGGGCACATTTCCGGGCACATTCTGCCAGCTCTTTTTTCTTCAGCTGATCTACGGTCTTTGTGTGAATGAACTCCTCCACCTCAATATCAGGATCCTTACGAAAGACATCCCTTAATTTCATCAGATTCCCTCCCTCTTCCGGGAGTCGTTCCGAAAGGAAAAGCACCTGGCGACCGTTGACTTCCGGATTACGAAGGACTTCTTTTTGGTAAGTCTCCGCAAAATAATCCGTATTTTTCTGCCGGGGACTGTAGCTGTAACCGCTGCCCCGGTACACGATGGCGTTCACCTTTTTCTTGGCCTCTTCCATGTTCTTACCGCATGCATAATAATTCTTCAGCAGCAAAAAGGGAAGGCAGACTGTATATAACCCGTAGCGGAATCTGCTTTTTCTCTTCTCACGGTCCCGGACAGAAAACTGTTCCCTGTTTACGGGGAAGGGCTGGTCTTCCAGCATGTGTTCCTCCGCTCCGTACCACAGGGAATAAGTCAGCGTCACATCGTGCTTTGGGGGTACGCGGAATACATAGGGAAGGCGGATCTTTGCCGTTGCAAGAAATACGTCATGCATTTCGTCTCTGCCCACTTCCCGGTCCAGTTCCACTTCCATGGGAAACCGTCTTTGTGTTCCGCGCTGGGTAAACACCGCCTGAACACGGATGTGCCTGTCCTGCATGGCATCCGGGAGGATCCCGCTCATTTTCAGGTACATCGTATGCTGGGATATGTTAACTGTCGTTTTATAATTAATGATCGCCATGTTTTTCCTCCTGTTTTTTCAATTATATTATAATATGGTTGAAAGGTCAAAAGCAACTTGACTTTGCCTCTCATCCGCCTAAACAGGAAAAAACTCCCACTGTTTAACACGGACGGACATTTTCAGGGCCCTGCCCGTGATAAGCAGTGGGATATTAAAATACAATTATATCTCCCTGAGTTCTTCACTCAGGTACTCCAGAAACATCTGGTTATACTGATGCAGGACACGGATCTTGTCATGTCCCATTCTGTCCGCTACCTTCCGGAGCACCCCGGAACACTGATCTACGGAGGATTCCAGCTGTTCCCTCCCTCCCGGGGTAAGTGCCACCTTCGTATAACGATGATCGGCTGTGTTGCAGGTCAGCTGCAGATACCCTTTCTTTTTCAGGCTCTTCAGCAGTCGGGATACCGCCGGTCTGGATGTCTTCATAAGGCGGCCCAGTTTCGAGGGCCTGATCTCTTCATTTGGTTCCGTCACCCGGGACAGGGTAAGCAGAAGAACCAGTTCTCCCGGGGGCATATCACACAGCTGCTTCATGGCGACTCCGATCTCTCTCATGAGAATCAGAATCTCCGGATAGTCAATCTCTTCCTTAAAGTCTTGCCCGGACTGTTCCGTTTCTTCATTTATCATCTCATTCTGTTTCATCTTAAATGATGTCCCTCCCCGGATTTATTCTGATCGAAATTCCATTGGTATGTATTCTTTATCCGGAGCCACACTCTCGTATGCGGGACGGATTATCTTGTCGACATTAATCAGCTCCTCCATCCGGTGGGCGCTCCACCCGACCATCCTTGCCACGGCGAACATAGGAGTAAACAGCTGATCCGGCAGTCCGAGGATCCGGTACAGGAAACCGCTGTAAAAGTCGATGTTGACACTGACTCCTTTGTAGATCTTTCTCTTGCTGGCAATCGCTTCCGTAGCAAGATGTTCCACTCTGTCATAAAACTCGAATTCTTTTCCGTAGCCCTGGGCATGAGCAAGCTTATCCAGATAACCTCTGAAAATCAGCGCCCTGGGATCTGAGATGGAATAGACGGCATGTCCCATACCGTAGATCAGACCGCTCCGGTCAAAGGCTTCCTTATTCAGAAGCTTGAGAAGATATGCCCG
>CACXGS010000246.1 GCA_902767195.1 uncultured Lachnospiraceae bacterium
CTCAGAAATCATATGAAATTGCAGGTGAATATCTGACTGAAAAAGTGATCGAAAAGTGGCGCAGTCTGATTGCGGAAATGCGCGGCGAGTGACATACCTAAGAACAGCTCTTTGGAGGACAACATATGGTTTTTCTGACAGATCGGATCAGTGAAGAAGCCGGGAACCTGATGTACTCATTTGCCCGGTCAGGCTATGATGTTCAGACAGTGGTCAGTAATTATGACGGTTTTCTGCCTGACGGCATTCATTCACCTTACGAGTTTTATGTGAGCGGAAAGACAGAGCCTAAGCCCGGACTGCCCCGCTATTTCAACCAGATCGAACTCCCAGATTTCTGGGAGATTCAAAGTTCCACGACATCCGGCGAGGTACATGAATATGAGGATCTGCGGGCAAAACTCTTCTATGCGGATCCCAAGAGCGAGCGTCATCTCAAGGTCATTGATTGGCTGGATAAAAGCGGCAAGGTCAGGTGTTCAGACCACTATGACCGGTTCGGACGCAGATTCGCGCAGACGATCCTCAATAAAGACCAGAAGATGGTCCATAAGACCTATTACGATATATGCGGACGGGAGGTCATTACCGAGAATCTCAATACCGGAGATATAATACTTACCGATGAAGGAAAGAATTATTTCTTCAGATCCAAGGCGGATTTCATTGCGCACTATCTCCTGCACTCCGGTCTGAATACGGAGAGACTCCTGTTCAATTCACTTGCGACGCCGTTCTTTGCCGCAGAGAAGCTGCAGCAGACACAGTCGGCAAACAATAATGCCGGGACCGGGAATGTGCTTTTTTGGCAGGAACCTGTCAAGGAGGATATCCCCGGAAACATGCGGTCGATTCTCGACCGCAATGCGGCAGGCGTTTCTGTCATTGCAGTACAGAGACAGGACGCTTATAAAAAGATCCGCGAACTGGCCGTGGACCAGACACGTTTCAGAAAACTGGGTTTTATTTATCCAATCCTGAGAGAAAACAGCGGATCCCGAAACGCATTGGTCTTCACCAATTCAGACCAGATTGAAAAGCTGACTGAACTTGCCAAAAGCCTCCCGGATGTGCATTTTCATATAGGGGCACTTACAGAAATGTCTCCCAAGCTGCTGATGATGGAAATGATGAGCAATGTGACACTGTATCCGGCAATCTGGGAAAAAACGATCAATGAGCTCTGGTCAAAATGCGACATCTACCTTGACATTAATCAAGGCGGAGAAATTCTGGAAGCAGTCAGGACCGCATTTATGAACAACCAGGTGATATTTGCATTCGGTAACACGGCACACAACAGGAAGTTTACAGAAACCGGCAATATCTTTGAGCCGGACAGCTGGCAGAAGATGTCAGCCAGAATCAGAGGGATTCTGGCTGATGAAGAGCATGTAAAAGAAGCTGTGCGCTCGCAGCGCTCCTTTGCTCATGAAGTGACTGAACAGGACTACAGGGATGTACTTGGCTGACGGATTAAGCGGCCTAACAGGGCTGCTGAGATGTACCGGGCTGACGGATTAAGCGGCCGAACAGGGCTGCAGGGATGTACCTGGCTGACAGAATGAGGTTTATATGGAAAAGAAGAACCACCTGTTTGATGACAGTATTGAAGAGAAGATCGATAGACAGCGAGGGAAACAGAAAGAGGATGAGGAGACTTCCGTCATCAATTGGAAAGCAATTTTGATGGGGGTGATCACAATCCTGTTTGCAGTATCTATTTTATTGAGAATACTGGTTTAGTGGAAGAAGGAGATTGGATAATGAACAATCAGTACCCGGACGGCTGGTCAAGAATGACTGACTTTGAGAAATATCATTATATTACCGACAAGATAGCTGAATCTCCCGAAAGTACGATCGGATATGCAATGCTCGGTGAGTATTACTGCACGCTGAATCAAAATCTTGCATACCTTTCTTTTGAACAGGCTGCATTTTACTGCGAAAGGAACAAAGAAAGCTCTGAGGATCTGCAGTATCTGGAGAGCAGAATGGAAGAGCTTGGTTCTTTGCAGAATGTAACTGTCAGACCTGCTTCCTTTATTATCCTCTCCATGAACACCTTGGATTACACGAGAAATTGTCTTGAGACAATTCGTGAAACTTGTCGTAAAGGCAGCTATGAAATCGTAGTCGTAGATAACAACTCGGAAGACGGGAGCAGGGAATACCTTTCTGAACAGGACGATGTGATTCTGATCGCCAATGATTATAATTCCGGATTTCCGGCCGGCTGTAACCAGGGCGTGCGGGCAGCTTCTAAAAAGAACGATATTTTCCTTCTCAACAGTGATACGGAGCTGCCGGTCAATGCCTTTTTTACACTGCGCCTGGGGCTGTATGCCGATCCCCGGAACGGGTCTGCCGGCAGCTGTACAAACTATGCCAAATGGCAGCAGATGATCTCCGAGAAGTTTACAACCAGGGAAGAGTTCATGGCTTACGGGAGAAAAACCAATGTTCCCCGGGAAAACGCATATGAGCTTAAGAACTGGCTGATAGGGTTTGCCGTACTGATAAGACGAGATGTCTATGACCTTGTGGGAGATCTGGATGAGCGGTTCACACCAGGATGTCATGAAGATACGGATTACAGATATCGGATCATGGAGGCTGGATAGAAAAACGTGCTTTGCTGGAACAGTTTTATCCTACACTGGGGAAGCAAAACCTTCTTTAAGAATAAAATGGAGTACGGTAATATCGTTGAGAACAATCTGCGGAAATTTACTGAAAAATGGAAATTTACACCGACCTATTACAACGCTGTCAGAGACGATATTACCAGCCTTATCCTTCATGATCAGGACAGTTCCTTCCGGCTTCTGGATATTGGCTGCGGAACAGGAGAGATGCTCGCAAGATTACAGTACCGCTACCCGAACGCTAAGTTTTACGGTGTAGAGCGCAGCGAAAAGATTGCAGCTATGGCAGCCAGAAAAACACATGTATTTCAGGCAGACATTGAGACCGCATTTCTTCCATACGAAGAGGAATTCTTCGATTATATAGTACTGGGAGATGTGATCCCTGAATTCTATGACGCGGACGCTGTCCTTACAAAAATAAGGCCTTATCTGAAGA
>CACXGS010000247.1 GCA_902767195.1 uncultured Lachnospiraceae bacterium
CCGACCATCATGGCCGGATCGTTAATGGCAAGATATGCAAGAGAATTGCTGTCTACGCAGAGCATCTTACTCTTCCGGACTTCGTCCGTCACAACAAAAGCTCTTGTAACTTCGGACCCGGTTCCTGCTGTGGTATTCACAGCAATGATTGGTGCGCTCTTGTGGGTGGACAGCTCCAAACCGTTATAATCTTCCACTGTTCCGCCGTTGGTTGCCAGGATACCTACCGCTTTGGCTACGTCGATAGGAGATCCTCCTCCGATGCCGATGACATAGTCACAGCCCTCAGCATCGTATATGGCCTTGGCATCGTTACAAATACTAACCGTGGGGTTAGGCTTTACCCTGGAAAAAATAACGTAGGGTTTATCCACTGCGTCAAGGACATCCGTTACCATCTTTACTGTTCCGATCCTCACAAGACCCTCATCGGTTACAATCAGAGCCTTTTTGACACCGATCGTATCGATGTGTCTGGGTATCTCGTGAATAGCACCTTCGCCAATGATTGTATGCACCGGCTGGTATAATTCTTTGAAGCTCATAATTACCTCCCCTAACAGATCAGAAACTTCTATTATTATATCAAACTAGTCTTTTGTGTGCAATATATTATACGTCAATTTACATTATAGTCTTAACAATTTTATCTGAGTGAACTATTATATTCGAAAACTGGCACAATTAGAAACATGGGCCGCATTTCCTCCGGATTAATGCAGAGTCCCTTTCCGAAGTGCTTGTATTATTTCCCGAAAAATGGTAAACTAATTCGTACGGTATTACATCATTAAGAAGAAAGGAGTACTCTTATGGGGACTAAACTGGATAAGGTAGACATTCTTCTGGAAGAGGAAGTTTCTTCTGAGGACCTGACGCCGGAAGAACAGATGCAGTCTGATCTTGAAACAGCAGAGCGCTATATCAATATCGCCCAGCATATGAATCAGTTTGAAGATCAGGATACCTACTATTCCCGCGCCATTAAGTACACTCGAAAGGTACGTAATTATTACCGCCATATAGCCAAAGATGACTATATGGATGAAGTATTTACAACAGCACTGAATAAGCTGGGTTATCTTAAATTTACCATCCGTTCCGAAGGTAAGATTCAGCTTTATGAGGAGGCCTGTGCCGTTCGGGATAAAGCAAAGACTCCCAGTGATTACTACAATGCCCAGACCATATTTGAGAGAATCCACCGTTATGAACTGAATCATAAGATTGATGAGCGCTGGGTCTCTCCTGAATTATTCGCCAGGACACAGGAATGTGTCGATTCTGAACAGCAGGCGGAAGCCTGTAAGAAGATGGCGGAGATCAAAGCCCGCCAGAACAAGAGGCGAAGCCTGATTGCCAGCATCATCATCATCGCCGGCATTGCGGCGTTCCTTTCCTTTACCAGGACGATTCATTTCCGTTACTGGCTGGGAACGGCGGAAGCGGCTATTGGTGATCATCAGAGTGCCTGGCAGGCTTACAAGTATGTCTATGACCGCGGCCGTAAGAATCTGTATGGTAAGGATATTTATAAACTGTATATCAAGAATCGCTATCTTGCTGCCAAAGACGCCGAGAGAATCAAAGAGACCGGCAGGGCCATCGGCAACTACCGGGCCTGCGCAGATGAGAATTACAAGGACAGTGAAGAGAGATTGCTGGCCCTGGAGCTCGACAGACTCCGGAATCCGGAGAAATACGGAGCCGGACTGGGCATGGTCATCCCCTTTGGCAATGTAGACTGGCGGATTCTGGATATAGAAGATGACCGTGTCCTCCTGTTTAAGGAAAGTGCCATGAAGAAGGATCAGGTAACACTTCAGAGATTGTTCTTCCACGACTCTGATGATGATAATGTCACCTGGGAGACTTCCTGGTTAAGACACTGGCTCAATGATAATGATCCCTCTGACGGAGATAACGGTTTTCTCGGAGAACAGTTTACTCCTAAAGAGCAGGAAAGGATTATCCCCACCAAGCTGTTCCGCCCCGACAACACCATTTATAATGTGTCAGGTGGTAACGAGACCGTGGACAAGCTCTTCCTGATGACTGCTCAGGAAGCTAATTACTACAAGGAAATGAAGCTCATTCCAAAGACCAAGACCTGCTGGTGGCTGCGTACCCCGGGAAGATATCCCAATTCTATGGTTTTCGTTCTGCCCAGCAGAAAGATCATGTATTTCGGTTATGATGTGTCGACCGTTCATTTTACTGTCAAGCCCTGTATGTGGGTGGACATCAGCAAGTAGCTCTTAAAGAACATTAAACGAGTTTTCCCCGCCTGTCTGTTATCAGACAGGCGGGGAATTCTTTTCTAAAGCTTTAATTTAAGGGAACTGTTTTCTTCGTTTGTTAGAACAATCCGGTAATCTTTCCTTCCTCATTGACATCAATGCCGAAAGCAGCCGGCTTCTTGGGCAGTCCCGGCATAGTCATGATTGCTCCGGTCAGCATGACGACGAATCCTGCGCCGGCGCTGACATAGACATCTCTTACCTGAATATTGTAATTGACAGGCCGTCCTAATTTATTCTGATCATCGGACAGAGAATACTGAGTCTTAGCCACACAGACAGGCATATTGCCGAATCCGAGCTCTGTCAGCCGGTCCACCATCTTGGAAGCTGCCGCATCGTAGATGACGCCATCTGCTCCGTAGATCTCCTTAGCGATTGTCTCCATCTTTTCTTTCAGAGGCATCTCATCCGGATAAAGAACCTGGAATTTGCTTTCCTTCTCTTCCAGTGTCTGAAGAACTTTCTCAGCCAGGGGGATTCCTCCCTCGCCGCCTTTGGCCCATACTTCAGACAGGGCGAACTCACAGCCTCTCTCCTCACAGAACTGACGAATATAATCATGTTCAGCCTGGGTATCTGTCACAAAGGCATTGAGGGTCACAACAACCGGAACTCCGTATTTCTGAAGATTCTCGATATGTTTCTCCAGATTGCAGATACCCTTCGCCAGGGCTTCCAGATTCTCTTCGCCAAGTTCGGTCTTGGGAACACCGCCGTTGTACTTCAGGGCACGTACTGTGGCAACCAGTACAATGGCATCCGGCTTCAACCCAGCCATACGACATTTGATATCCAGGAACTTTTCTGCACCCAGATCGGCGCCGAAACCTGCTTCCGTGATCACGATATCGGAAAGCTTCAGGGCTGCCTTGGTAGCGCGAACGCTGTTGCAGCCGTGAGCGATGTTGGCAAAGGGTCCGCCGTGAACGATGGCTCCGGTATGCTCCAGAGTCTGGATCAGGTTGGGCTTGATGGCATCTTTAAGGAGTGCGGCCATGGATCCGACAGCATTAAGCTGACCGGCAGTAACCGGTTCTCCGTCCATGTTATAAGCTACGATGATACGGGAAAGTCTCTCTTTCAGATCTTTCATATCTTCTGCCAGGCAGAGGATAGCCATAATCTCGGTTGCTACAGTAATAACAAAATGATCCTCTCTTACAAATCCGTCCGCCTTCTTGCCCAGACCGACAACAATGTTTCGAAGAGCACGGTCATTCATATCTTCACAGCGTTTCCATACGATCTGTCTGGTATCAATCCTCAGCTCATTTCCCTGATGAATATGATTGTCAAGCAGGGCTGCCAGAAGATTATTGGCAGATGTGATGGCATGGAAGTCACCGGTAAAATGCAGATTCAGGTCCTCCATGGGAACAACCTGGGCATATCCGCCACCTGCAGCGCCGCCCTTGATACCGAAACATGGTCCCAGGGATGGCTCACGAAGTGCCAGAAGACACTTTTTGTCAAGTTTGGCCATGGCCTGAGCCAGACCGATACTGGTGGTTGTCTTTCCTTCTCCTGCAGGAGTGGGGTTAATGGCTGTAACAAGCACCAGCTTGCCGTCGGGACGGTCTTTTACCCGATCAATCAGCTCGTCAGAGAACTTTGCTTTATATTTACCGTATAATTCCAGGTCATCTTCCTCGATTCCGTACTGTGCGGCTACGTCTCTGATATGGATAAGTTCTGTCTCCTGTGCGATCTGAATATCTGTTTTCATTATAATCTCCCTTTCTGAATCAGTGCTCTCCCGTAAAAATATCTTCTCTAGTAAAATGAAGGGCAGCTTCTTTAACTCTAAGAAGCTGCCCAGACGGTCGGCATATAACACATATTCTCCTGACTGCACTGTGTCTATTCACATACTCCGTCAGCAGCCAGAAGTCTCACGTTAATACTATACACAGTCCTCTTTAAGATTGTCAATTAGCAAAAACATGGAATATCCCTGCCTTTTGAGCACATGCTCTATCAAAAATGAATAATCATGACAGCTTCTCGATAGCTGCACGAAGCCTCCGCAGACTCTCTTCCTTGCCGAGGATCTCCATGATCTCGGTGGCTCCTCCCAGGGTCATTCGTTTGCCGGATACTGCTGTGCGGATAGGCCACATAACAAGACCCACCTTATATCCCTTCTCTTCCCCGTATTCTTTCAGGCGGGCAAAGAGGTTGTCATTGCTGAAATCCTCCATCTCTTCCAGCATCGGCAAAACTTCCTGGAGAATAGCCAGAGATTTCTCAGGATTACACTTATTTCTTTTATTCTGGTACATGTCAATCTCGTAATCCGGTACTTCTTCGAAGAAATCAATCATATCCGGAATGTCCGGGAAGACTTCAATCCTGGACTGGACAAGTGCCCCGATCTTCTTAAGATCACAATCTCTGTGAATCACACTGCGAATGATGGGTTCCGCCTTCTCGTAGAAGACATCCGGATCCAGCTTCTTCATATATTCACCATTCATCCAGCGGAGCTTGGTCATATCAAAAACAGCCGGCGATTTGCTGATATGGTGATAATCGAAGGCCTGAACCAGTTCCTCCAGTGAGAATATCTCATTATTGTCTGTCGGACTCCAGCCCAGCAGGGCAACAAAATTCACGATGGCTTCTGTCAGAAAGCCCTGCTCGATCAGGTCTTCATAGGAAGAGTGTCCGGACCGCTTGGAAAGCTTCTGATGATCTTCATTGGTAATCAGCGGACAGTGGATATACTTAGGCTCCTCCCACCCGAAGGCCTGATAGAGCCTGGTATACTTGGGAGCCGAAGAAAGGTATTCATTTCCACGGACAACATGAGTGATATTCATCAGGTGGTCGTCGATTACATTGGCAAAATTGTAGGTGGGATATCCATCCGACTTGATAAGGATCATATCATCCAGCTCCTGGTTGGGCTGGGATATGGTTCCGTAAATCTCATCGTGAAATGTGGTCTCTCCCTCATTGGGGACATTAGCCCGAATGACAAAAGGCTTGCCTGCTGCCAGGTTGGCTTCAATCTCCTCCGGGGACAGATGAAGACAATGCTTGTCATATATGCTGATCTCCTTATCTCCCACTTTCTGTTTCAGGCCGGCCAGTCTTTCCTGGTCGCAGAAACAGTAGTAAGCCTCCCCTTTATCGATCAGTTCCTTCGCGTATTTCATATAGAGACCGGTTTTCCTTCTCTCACTCTGAATATAAGGGCCATAGCCTCCGTCCTTATCGGGTCCTTCATCGTGGATCAGCCCCGTTGAACGCAATGTGTTGTATATAATATCCACCGCGCCTTCAAATAGTCTTTCCTGATCAGTATCCTCGATACGGAGCACGAAATCTCCTCCCTCATGTTTAGCGATCAGATAAGTATACAGCGCTGTTCTCAGATTACCCACATGCATCCTTCCCGTAGGACTCGGGGCAAATCTTGTTCGGATCTTACTCATGTCAGCTTTTCCTCTCTTTCTTTTATCTTTCTTGAATATATCAAAAAAGCCTTTGCTTGAAAAGTTATTCTCTATGTTTTATAATCATTCACAGATTCTATTCTACATCTGATGAAAGAAGGTATATGCCTATGTCTCTTCCACTTAATGAGATTCTCAATACAGACTTTTTCCAGTATTTTTCTTACTATAACCCGTTTTCCGGCAATCTGTCCACTTTGTCAGAGCTTCTTGAACAGTCCAACAGCATGGCGGTTCTGGCAGGAAGTATCGTATCCCTGATTCTGGCTCTGCTCTGCTGCTTTGCCGGTTACCGCTTTCTCAGAGCACTGATTACTCTGGCAACTTTTACGGTTGGCTTTGCTCTGGGATCCTTCATCGCTTCCAGGTATCTTCATGTAAGCAACATCCTGATCCTGGCGATCGGACTGGGATTCGGCCTTATTCTGGCAGCCCTGTCTTCCTATATCTACAAAGCAGGTGTCTTTATCCTCGCTTTTGTGCTGGCCTATTGTACGGCACAGCTTCTGGCTCCCTTTACAGGCCTGCCCAAGATTATTGTCTGCGCTCTGGCGGGTCTGGCCGCAGGCGTACTGATATTGACTTTCATCCGCCAGGGTATCATTATCGCCACCGCCATTTTCGGTGCCACCCAGGCAATTGCCGCATTGTCAATCTGCCTTCCGAATTTCCGAAGCCTTCTTCCTCACTTCCTGAACAACAACCTGATCCTGACGGCAGGATGTGCCTTACTGGGAGTTGCTGTTCAGCTGATTAGCACCAGAAATATGTCATGAATCCTGACGGCCGGTCCACAAAATGGTCCGGCCTTCTTTTCTGCTCTTTTTTACATCGATGATCCTCTGGTTGGCAGACCCTCTGAATGGCAGGCTGATATCTTTTTCCTCCTCCACAAAGGGGCCGTCCACCAGAACATCGATCAGGGACAGAATCGGTTCTGTCACTTTCCATTTGGGGACCATCCTTTCAAGAAGATCCTCCTCATAAATGTACCCTGTATACATCCATATGGTCTTTTCGGGAAATGTGTCCCTCACTCTCTCAAGAAAAGGAAGCAGTTCTTTCTGATTCACATATTCAAAGGGCTCCCCTCCAAGGACAGTCAGTCCATCAATATAATCGGGTTTCATCCATTCCAGGATCTGATTCTCTGTCTCCTTTGTAAAGGGTTCCCCGTAATTAAAATCCCAGGTCTCCTCATTAAAGCAGCCCTTACAATGATGGGTGCAGCCGCTGACAAAGAGCGTGACCCTGACTCCGATCCCGTTGGCAATATCACAATTCTTTATCGAACCGTAGTTCATTCTATATGCTCCATTCCGTCATCTGCTTTTCATCAAACAACACTTTTTCCTGCAGCTGTCTTTTTATCGATAGATGGTAAAAAGATTGCCCGTCAGTTTTCGATTTCCCACCGATGTTTTGTTATTGTCATCATCCTCCAGAAGGGTATGGGTCAGTCCGATCAATTTCACTGTCCCCGTGTGGCCGTCTACGCCAATCCGGTCTCCCACATGGAGAAGTCCTGACAGATAGATATAGAATCCGGCAAAAATATCCCCGATGACAGAATTTCCTCCAAATCCTATGACCAGTAGAAGAATGACCAGAATCAGAATCATAACCCGGACAGGAACTCCCAAAAAGTACAGAGCCGTCCCCAGCCAGAGAAGGCCTCCCAGCCCCTTCAGGGCAGTTCCTGCCGCCAGAATCATCTGGCTTGTCTGAGGATCTGTTACCTGCGATAACAGACGGGTGATCCATCCAATCAAAGCAATCACGAAAGAAAAGACAGCCAGAGCAATCAGGCCGGCCGTAAAGGCATAGATATTCAGCCCTCTCTTCCATGCACCGGAAAGAATACTGCTAAGGACCGAAGTCTTAACCAGAAAATGTTCCGGCAGCAGTACAATAAGACTGACTATGGCGCTGGCCGTAATCAGGTATCCCTTCAGGAAAGCGGAAGGACTGACGACAGCCTTTTCGGGTGAAGATCCTTTTAGAATCAGGAGAATCATGCCTCCCAATAATGTCATCCCCGCCATCAGCCAGGACAGGGTTATAGAATGTTTCCTGTTTTCTTCTTTGGAAACCTTCCTGTATTCAGGAACCTCCTTTGTATTCGTTTCCTCTTCTGCAAGAATCCAGCGCTCCGGTTTTACAGACATCAGAATAAAACCTTCCGGGGTATCCTGGTTCTTCATAGATACGCCAAAATACTCGTGGTATTCCCCGGTAATCGGATCATCTTTCGGCCCCCAGATCATCTCCGGATACCCGAAGCGAAGCCTTGAAAGCTCATAGAAAGGATCATTTTCATCTTTGGAAAGATTGAGATTCATCCAGTCGGAATTGGTCCCCTGCAGCTTCATATCCTTGTTGTAGATCAGAATATAATCAACACCCAGTGCTTTACACAAGGCCCTCATATTCCTCCGGCCCCTCACATTGGTGTTGTTTCCGATAAGATTGGAGGCTGCTCTGGCCTGCGTCATGTAACGCTGCTCAAAAAAGTCGTTGATTTCCTGCTTATATCGATCCGTCTCCCGGGCTGTTTTCTTTTTAATATCATAAACAACCTGCTTCTTATGATTCTCCAGAGAGACTCCATGAAGCTCTGTCATATAATAAGACAGAATCAGCACGAAAAAGATTCCTGTCAGTGTAATCAGCACTCCCTTCTTTCTTCCGTCAGACAGAAGAACCATACTGAAAATGAGTCCCATCACAAGAATCATTGCTCCGACAAGCAGAGGCATCGCAGGGTCACTGTCTTTTTTCGGGATGCAAAAGACAACGTATTCTTGCTGGTCCTTCAAATATACAGATCCCACCAGCATCCCGGGAATCAGTCTGGAAGTCACTTTCCCGTCCTTGAGAAGAGAGCGGTCTATTCCATTTGCAGAGGCAGTGTCCGTCGCTTTGCTGCCGCGGCTGTCATATAATATGGAATCATCCAGATCCGAAACCGCAAAACAGTAGCTTCCTTCTCCATACAGGAAAGAGGACAGAAAAGCTTCACGGTCAGTCATCGTTTTGCACAGAGATTCCAGATCATCCGTCTTTTTTTCCACAACAATCTCCGCAAAATCATCAATCAACGCGCCGTAATAGCGAAAAGCTTCATGGTCTTTCCCGGTCACCTGAAATGGTTCTGATGACGCATTTCCCTGAAAGACGGTTCTTAGCTCATTATATCTTGTTCTCTTAAAATCAATGGTAGTATCTCCGGATTTGGCCAGAATATTTCCTTCCGAATCCAGAAGAAAAACATTCGTACATTCCAGCATATCCCGAAGCTTTCTCATCCCTTCATCGTTCCTGACAAAAAGACCGTCTTTCCTGGAATAAAAAGCTGCATACTCTGCTCTGGACCGGTATATTTCATCGTAGGCATCCCTCTTTTTCTCCCCTCCCAAATAGCGTTTTTCTGCCTCCTGACGAATCGTCTCCATCGTATTTCTGAGCATTTTTTTCTGGAAAACGAGCCCGTCCCTGCAGACCAGGCCGGACAATATGCACCCGACCGCAATCAGGAGAATCAGTTCTGCCAGGCAAAGGAAGGCATACCTTTCATATTTATTCTTAAAAATGTCTTTCATTGATGTCCTCCTAATACCATTTCCTGAGAATGTCTTCCATGACTTTCTCTTTCCCCAGTTCTTCCACGGCCTGTTGAATACTGTCACTTAGAGGGGTATCTTTGATGGCCGCAACACCATATAATTTATCCTGATAAGTCTCCGGAAGAATCACCCTCTGATCATTCATCCAGGCCTGTAAAATACATCCATCGGCTGCAAAGGCTTCGATGTCCCCGGAATTCAGGGCCTGGGAGATTTCTTCGAAACTGTCGAATTCCAGAATCTCCGTTCCCTTCAGGTCCGCATCGGTAATCAGCTGATCATCCCGCAGCCTGCGAAGCACTCGTTTCCTGACATCCGATCCTCTTATAATGCCGATCTTTTTTCCCACAAGGCCGGCCAGATCCAGAATCTTGGAGGATTTTTCCACCATAAATGACCCATGGTCTTCATAATAACCGGGAGAAAACTCATATTCTTCCTTTGAAGTATCCATGATGGTGCATTTGGACACCAGGCAGTCCGCCTCTCCTCCCACAAGTTTTTCTTTCAGTGTTTCCGGTGTAACCTGTACCAGTTCCACCTGGTCATATCCGAGCTGTTTCCCCAGGGCCCTGGCATAATCTACCTCTGCTCCGGAAAAGACCTCTTTTTCCTTATCATAATAACCCCAATTTCTGATATCAATTCTGACGCCGATCTTGATAGTATCAGATCCTGTGGGTGTTCTCCTGTTCACCGCTGCCTCTTCGCTGCATCCGCACAGGGACAACATCAGAATACAGCTTGCTATAAAAATCCCAATTTTCTTCTTCATATTCTTTCTCCGCTTTATTTATAAATGCAATACCCTCTCCTGGATCTCCTGGGTTCTCCCCTGGTTCCAGAACTGAGTTCCGATGTAGCCGCAGGTCCTCCTGGCCACGTTCATTTTATTCTGGTCCTTATTACCGCAGTTGGGGCAGACCCAGATCAGCTTATCATGCTCATCTTTTCGTATTTCAATCTCCCCTTCATAGCCGCATACCTGACAATAATCACTCTTGGTATTGAGCTCTGCATACATAATATTCTCATAAATGTACTGCATAACGGACAGAACTGCCTCAATATTGTTCTGCATATTGGGAACCTCCACATAGGAAATGGCTCCCCCCGGTGACAGTTTCTGGAACTGGGCCTCAAATTTTAATTTGTCAAAAGCATTGATATCTTCCGTTACATGAACATGGTAGCTGTTGGTAATGTAATTCTTGTCCGTTACTCCCTCAATGATACCGAAACGCTCCTGAAGACATTTGGCAAACTTATAGGTGGTAGATTCCAGAGGTGTGCCATAAACGCTGAAATCAATCCGGTGTTCCTTTTTCCATTTCATGCAGGCATCGTTCATATGCTGCATAACCTTAAGGGCAAAAGGAGTTGCCTCCGGATCCGTATGGCTCTTTCCGGTCATATATCTGGTACACTCGCAGAGGCCTGCATATCCCAGAGATATCGTAGAGTAGCCATCATAGAGAAGCGGATCGATGGTCTCCCCCTTCTTCAGGCGGGCAAGAGCCCCGTTCTGCCACAGGATGGGAGCCACATCAGACGGGGTTCCCAGCAGTCTTTTATGCCGATACATAAGAGCATCATGACAGAGCTCCAGTCTCTCATCAAAAATCTCCCAGAATTTATCCATATCTTTTCCGGAAGAACAGGCGACATCTACCAGATTGATGGTGACAACACCCTGGTTGAATCTGCCGTAATATTTGGGCTTGCCTTCCTGATCTACGTAAGGAGTCAGGAAGCTGCGGCAGCCCATGCAGGGATAACAGTGTCCCTGGCCGTTTTTGTCCACTTTATTACGGAGCATAACCTTCTCGGAAATGTAATCCGGAACCATCCGTTTGGCAGTACATTTTGCAGCCAGCTCTGTCAGATACCAGTATTTACTGTCCCTGTGGATGTTATCTTCCTCCAGGACATAGACCAGTTTTGGAAATGCCGGTGTGATATATACGCCTTTTTCATTTTTAACACCCAGGATTCTCTGATGGAGCATCTCCTCGATGATCAGTGCCAGATCGTCCCTGGCCGGACCTTCCTCCACTTCATCAAGATACATGAAGACCGTCACAAAGGGAGCCTGTCCATTGGTCGTCATCAGGGTGATTACCTGATACTGGATAACCTGTACTCCCTGCTGAATCTCTCTTCTAAGACGTTTTTCCGCAATCTCATTAACCGTCTCTTCTTTGGCATTCAGCCCCTCCATCTCCATTTCCTTCCGGACTTCTTCCCGGAATTTATTCCGGCTGATCTGGACGAATGGAACCAGGTGGGATAATGTAATGCTTTGCCCCCCGTACTGGGAGCTGGCAATCTGAGCCACACTCTGAGTAGCGATATTACATGCTGTTGAGAAACTTTTAGGCTGCTCGATCATGACGTCACTGATTACCGTGCCGTTCATCAGCATATCCTCAAGATTCACCAGACAGCAATTATGCATATGCTGGGCAAAATAATCGGCGTCATGAAAATGAATGATTCCCTTTTCATGGGCTTCCACAATATTCTGGGGCAGGAGGAATCTGCGGGTAATATCCTTGCTGACCTCCCCTGCCATATAATCCCGCTGCACACTGTTCACTGTTGGATTCTTATTGGAATTCTCCTGGATCACTTCTTCATTATTACAATCCAACAGGCTGAGGATCTGCTGATCCGTGGAATTGGACTTACGAATCAGTGCTCTTCTGTAACGATAAGTTATATAATTGCTGGCCAGCCGGAAAGCTCTCTGATTCATAATCTGGTTCTCTACCAGATCCTGTATTTCTTCCACATTAAGTGCCCTGTTCATTCCGGCACAGATGATCTCCACATTTCTGGAGATCTCCTGAATCTGTTCTTCTGAGATCTTCTCACTGTCCACGACACTGGCGTTAGCTTTCCTCACCGCATTCGTGATCTTGGACAGGTCAAATTCCATCTCCATCCCGCTTCGTTTTATAATCTTCATATTACAACCCCTTGATTATCTATAAAAAATGGTAATTACACAGACTTCACTACGTGGCTCATTCTATCACATCTTATAGTATCTATCAATAAAAATCACCACTATATATAGTGCTAATTGAAGCCAGGAAGAGATTCTCATATCATAGAAAAGGCCATTTTCGGCAATAAAATAAACCGGCTGTTTTTCCGGAACAGCCGGTTTAACCATCGCTTCCTTGCGGGATGAAATTATCAATATAATCCTTTTTTCTTTGTCAATGCCACAACTCCATTATAGAGGGCTCTTCCGTACTTTGGAAGGTTCGCATTCATATTCAGGGCTTCCTTTCGGTTGGACAGGAAACCGTACTCAATCAGGCAGGACGGCATCTTGGTATAACGAAGGACCTGAAGCTTGGGACGGTTCTTTAATCCTCTGTCATAGTAGCCTGTTGATGCTCTGGCATAAAGCTGCATCATTCTCGCAAGTTCTATGGAATTGATGTTATTCTTCTGGGTCTTGGGACTCCTTGCCAGACTCACCAGAGTCTCCGTTCCTGTCGATGTCTTGTAAGCAGAATTAATATGAGCACTGACAAAGAGATCGGCCTTCTTGCTGTTAGCCAGCTTATAACGGGCCTTCAGAGAAGGATAGACATCCGAAGTTCTCGTATAGTAAACCTTGAACCTTCTGTCTTTATCGAAATACTTTTTGGCTGCCAGAATGATCTGCAAAGTCATGTTCTTTTCAATCAGACCGTTCCCCCTGGCGCCGGAATCCACGCCGCCGTGACCGGCATCCAATACCAGGACAATCTTCTTTCCTGTATCATTACCTTTGGAAACAGACTCATCCTCATAAGCATCTTCCTCAGCAGGTGCTTCAGAATCGATGTAGATCACACCATCAGAAAGCCTGTAATAAAGTCCGAGCCGGGTACAGACACTCTTCAGGGGTACAACCCAGCTTTTCTTTTTACTCTTCGTATATGTCAAATACCAGACAGCAGATCCCATCTTATCATAGACAGCATTAAGGACGCCCTTCCTGGAACCGGACTTCATGACAAGCCGGTTGCTTCCATTAGTAATCGCCAGCCTCATAGCGGAGGGATCCGTATTCGAAGTAACCCTGAGTCCCAGCATCTCTTTAAAAATCGGCTCGGCCGGCCCGACATAAGCACCGGACTTCATAAAAATCGGAGTCTTTGACAGGCTTTTTTTCTTCCCGTTCACATATACTTTCTTAATCACTTTATAATAAGTATGGTTTTCTCCTCCATACCTCACCTGTACAGATGCCGCTTCCGCCTTTACCGAAAACAGTATTCCCATAAATAATCCCAGAATCATAACACATCCTGCTATGATTCTTCGGTGGCTTCTTTGCATGTCAAAGCTCCTTCCCGGTTATCCGATACCATATATAAATCCTGAAAATTGAGGTTCTATTACTTTACTACAGTTACCTGTTAAAAATTATTAAATATCTCTAAACTACATCTTACATAATTCTTTCGAAAAAATCAACACTTTCTTTTCTTTTTCTTTTATTTTATACTGAAAACAGCTGAAAATGTATAAAAATACAGGAGATATATAATATGAACCATGTCCGAGATATTCTAACCAAAGCCTATAACATCGTAGAAGAATCCGGCAGTTCCACCTCACCGGAACTGTATGCCATCAAGTACATGCTTCTTACTCCGGAAAAAATCCGGGAATTCCCGTCGGAAGATCTCTACCTTGCTCTGATCCGGACCCTGGTCAAGGAACAGTATAATCTTTCCTTTCCGGAAGATGTAAAGCTTTATGACCAATATTATTCTGACTGTATCCGGCTCTTTGATATCATGTACGGAGGCAGGACAGCTTTTGATCAGGCTAAGTGGCTCCATTATGCCTACCAGATGTTTGAATCTCTGAAAACTCCTTATTACAGAGTATATTGTGAAACCATCTTTACGTTTCTGACATGTATCCGTAATCTTCCCGCTGCATCAAGACTGATCTCGGACTTCTACGGAGTCCTGATAAAGTCTTCTTCCAAAAAACTGACCCTGATTCACAAAATCCTGGAACATGCTCCCGATTATCTGTCGGTTTCCTCCATGGATGATACACTGTTTTCGGATATCGTAAAAGACCAGCTCTATCTGTTTGCCTCGGAGAAAGATTATTGGATCCCTTCCCTGGTCGGTCTGCTGTACGGGGTGAAAATCTATTCGGAAAAAGAAGTGAACATTTCCAGACTGATGGATGATTATTACAGAAAAGAAGGAGAATTTCTGGGTGAATATTCGAAGATGACCATTGAAAAAGAGACCATCTCTTCCTATATGGCCAGGCGGAACCTCTGGTTTTCTTCTCATCAGACAAGGCCGGCAGATGATATCGTATTCTCCCTGGATGCCCAGGTCAAAGGAAGCGCCCTGTCCAGCGAATTTCTCAATACCTTTGCCTACAACATGAACAGGGCAGAATATATCACCAACCCGGCAATCGGCAGAGAGCAGGAGTTAAAGGACCTGATGCTGATCCTGATCTCCCCTAAGAAATCCCCTATCATTACCGGAGAATCCGGTGTAGGTAAAACAGCCATTGTGGAAGGACTGGCCTGGCTTTTGTCCCGGGGAGAAGTTCCGGATCTCCTGAAGAACCGGATCCTCTTTAAATTAACTACAACATCTCTTCTTGGCGGCACAAAATATGTGGGCGAAATGGAAGACCGGATCAAACAATTGACAACAGAGCTGAAAGAACATCCGGAGGTCATTCTGTTTATCGACGAGATTCACACCATTGTGGGTGCCGGTTCCACGGAAAACTCTCACAATGATATTTCCAATATGCTGAAACCTTTTATCGACCGTGGCGATATTAAGATTATCGGCGCCACCACCCGGGAAGAATATGAGCGTTATGTTCTCCCGGACCGGGCTCTGGCCAGACGATTTTATCCCATCAACCTGGAGGAGCCGGATGAAAACCTGTGTCTGGAGATTTTGAAGGGTTCATTACCTGCCATGGAATACCAGACCAAAGTGAGAAATCATTTTACAGAGGAAGAAACCCATCGATACCTTGTCCGGCTGATTCGTCTCTGCTGCCGTGAGAACCAGCCGCAAGAGCAGCTTACCCGACTCCCCGAACTGCCTCTGTCCATCCTGGAGATGGCCTTTTCCTACGCTGCTCTTCAGGACAGATCATCCCTGACTGTGGATGATCTTAATATGGCCGTCCGCCACAGCAACCGGCTCAAAAAAGAATTGAGAATCAATACCCCTGATTTTTTCACTCTCTGATAATACAATAAAAACAGAGGAGCCAGACTCCCTGTACCCGTCGGTATAAGGCATCTGTCTCCTCTTTTTATTTGTTCCTTATTTTTCTGTTACTAATTCTGTTACTAATAATGTACGCACACCGGATAATAGGGATCGATATTATAAAAGATGGTCTGAACTGCAGAGTAGGGCATATTCACACATCCGTGGGACCCGTTATAATAATAGATGGATCCGCCAAAACTTCCCCTCCAGGAAGCATCATGAAGACCGATACCCCTGTCCATATAAGGAAGCCAGTAATTAACAAAAGACCGGTATCCGGGACCTACCATGGTGTGGTTGGTCTGTTTGTAAAGAACATAATAAGTTCCTGTCGGTGTGGACCTTCCCTTGGCTACACAGCCGGTCACTACATCTGTAGAAACCAGTATCTTTCCCTTTTTATAGAACCAGCAATGCTGGGATCCCAGGTCTACTTCTACGTAAGTATCACCCAGATCATTACTCGCCCTGCATCTTGCAATATGAAAATATTTGGGTTCCCTTTTTTCTCTCTTAATCTTCTTAATGGCGTTGACCAGATGCTGGTACTCATTATTCTGATCCATCTGCCATCCGTAAGTTCCCCCACTTACTTTCACATGATTTCCCGCGATGGAAGTAAATTCTCTGGTTCCTCCCAAAGTATCTGTCTCTTCCGCCATCTTCGTTACAAATTCTTTGACTTTATCTTCATCCAGATGGACCCTGTAATCCTTGTCCAGACTCAGCCAGGTATGAAGAAGATCTGCATCTACCACATATTTGCGGTCATCAAAATCGTAGACAATTTTGGTTTTCATGTACTTATTCAGCTTTTTGTTGGACTTAACAATGTCATCCGAGGTCTCATAGTACCTTGGCTGGGCATAGGCATCAGATGCTGCCACGTCCACTTCCGGGCTCAATTTAAGAATCTCACCCTTCATATAATTATAAAAAAGCTTTTTGTCGATCTTGTTACCCACGACCTCTTTGATAATGTCATATTTATTGGTTTTGTCATTAAAATTGGAGTAGGCGTTTCTGGTTTTTACCAGATAACGGTCATTAAATGCATCAAGGTGTAAAAATGTATCCTTGAATTTCTCCTCATCCAGAGAGACGGCAATCTGTCCGTCATTGTAATCATAGCGCTTTACCAGCGCCGAGATCCAGAACAGGGGCATCTGTTCTTTCATGATTCTGGCCATGGTTCCGTCATCATTAAAAGACAGACCAAGCTCGGATCCCTTTCGAGTCTCCTTCAGATAATATCTTTCATTCACGGTCACTTCATAATCAGAAACGGCTTTCTGCATAATCTTTTTTACGTCCTCTTCCTTTTTGTTGGAACAATCGAAGCCGTTGATTCTGGTTCCCAGATAGTATCGGTCTCTGTAATAGATCGACATTCCTGCATAAAATATTGTAAATAGTACAAGGACAAGAAATAAGGCTGTGCTCCCAGCCAGCCCCTTGGCATGTTTATGCCTTTTTCTTCTTGTTTTTCTGTTTTCTTCCATTGTAATACCGCCTTTTTCCGCAATTATATATATGATAATACAGTCATATGTCCAATACTTTTTTAAAAGGTGAAGAAACATTTATATCTTTATTAGTATTATTTTAATCCCGATTTTTTCAAGGATTTACCCTTTTTTATATTTGATTCAACCTGCCTTTCGTGCTATACTCGATTATAGAGTAGAAGGCGTATTATGACCTTTTCCAGGCACATTATCCCATGAGCGGCTCCGGCCGCGGCCGACAATGGCAGGTGATCCTATATGAAAGAACAGATTAATCGAATCATGAAGTCCTATATCAGATTCTTTAAGATTAAGAATCTTAATCTTCAGATCATTCTTACGGACGACATGTATACGACACAAAAAAAATACGGATTTGACGATGAGAAGATTCAGAGTCTGGATTCTGCCACAGCCAGAAAGAACTGGAAGCACGTCGCCGCCTGTATGAAGTACCCGAAGAGTATGGACGAACCCTTTACCTTGATTTTCAAGGAGCCATACCTGAGG
>CACXGS010000248.1 GCA_902767195.1 uncultured Lachnospiraceae bacterium
ACCGACGGCATGTACGATATGATCATCCCGGTCCGCCGGGTGCCGTACTCCCGCCATACGAAGCATCTCGTAGTATTCCCAACCGTCCCTCCTGACCAGATAGCGTAAGGCAATAATGTTCTCCGTAGACAGTGCCTTTCTGATATTATCCGGATCGATAAAGGACAGGAAATTCTCTTTGTATTCTTCGTCCACATAGATGTCGCAATACTTTTTAAAGCGTGCATGAAACGGAAAATGAATTCCCTCCGGCGTCTGTCTGGAATCATTGGGATCAGCCCTGTAGCAGACCGCATTATCCGCATCCAGATCCACATGGTAAACACTGCGGTAATCCGAAGCCATGGCAGTGATCATGCTGTCCAGTTCCGCCCGCTGTTTTTCCTGCTCCAGCAGCTCTTCCTGAAGACGGATCTTCTGTTCCAGCTCTTCGTGTCTGGCTCTGGCTTCCGCCTCCGCGATCCGTCGTTTGCTCTCTTCCTCCATTCTCTCGGCTTCTCTCAGAGCCTTCTGTATGTCCTGTCCCTCTCGGACGTCCGTATCCACATCCTTAAAACCGCAAACTACACCCATCCTGTTACCGGGCATGTTGACCTTGGCAAACTCGATGCGAAAGTATCTTTCGCTCCCGTCATCCATCATCCTCAGGTAGTTCACGGTAAACTGAGGACGTTCATTCAGCCTGTCGACAATGGTGGAAAGCGCCAGCTCTTCATGCAGCCGTTCCCTGTCACTCTCAGCCACACTGGTGTTAATATAAAACTCTTTTGCCTGAGAGTATCTCATTTTCTTTAGAGCTTCCCTGATGGGGGCTGCATGGGCCGTATCCCCGGCCACGTCTCCCCGGTACAGGGAAAAGCTCTCGGTATCCACGTCATTGATCAGCCATACCGTATGGTAGGATTCACTCAATGCCTCGATCACCGCCTGGCGGACCGCCATATCTGACTCCATCCGCTCTCTTTTTTCTGTGATATCGGAAATAAAGACATAGTAAATCCCGCCATAGGCATCTGTTTCAACGTAATGGCCGTAATCTTCTACCCAGCGGATACTGCCGTCTCTGCACAGAATCCGGTATTCCACATAGTCCAGCTTATCATTATTCTTACCGATCTGTTCACCGATCGATGTCGCAATTAAATCATAGTCATCCGGATGGACCATTCCTTTAAAGGTAAATCCCGTCAGCTCCCTGAACTCATCCAGATTGGCACAGCCGTAAATATCGAGGGCTGCCTGGTTGATATATATAAGTTCCTCATCTCCTGACGCCCTGTACAAAAAGAAACCGCCCGGCATATTCTGCCCGATCTGTTCCACCACAGGAAGCGTATCCGAATTCAGTTGAAACCCTTTACCAAACATAAGCGGTGGCCTCCTTTAGAATAATCAATAAACGGCAAAACCTCTCTGTTTCATTTGTTCCATACGATAGAGTGCAGTATCGGCATCTTTAAAAACATCTCCCTGGGGATTCTCCCTGTCAGAAAAGGCAATTCCGACACTCAGCGAAACCGGGATCTTTCCCTCCCCGACATCCTGAAGGCTTCGGTTAATCTGCTCAATCTTATCAAATACCTGCTCCTGAAGAGAACTGGTCATACGTGACATGATAATTACAAATTCCGCTTCCTGGAGACGACATATATTATCGACAGAACGGAAGCTTCCCTTCAGAACTTCAGCAACTCTCCGAATCACCTTGTCGGCATAGGGTTTGCCATGTTCCCTGAGGATATTTTCATAATCATCCACATGGGCAATCATGACTGCAATATGCTCATGATCCGAATTATGGAACAGAATATCAAAAGCGCTGTGATTGTAGAGCCCTGTCAGCGGATCATGCATGGCGTCATAGGTGTATTTGTCTCTGGGCCCGCTCTTTGTCTGATCCGCGGTCTTCTTTCCGGAATCATGGGCCGAATGATCCAGGCCTTTTACATAATCCTCAAATTCCTCCGCGGGAAGGGGGCGGGAAAAATAATACCCCTGCACGATATCGCAGCCCATACTCTTAAGAGTAAACATCTGCTCCGCCGTCTCCACTCCTTCAGCGATGGTAAGGAATCCAAGGGACCTGGCAAGACCGATGACCGCCTCCAGGAGCCTTGTATCCTTTCTCTCCCGGAAAGCGTTCCTGATAAACTCCATATCCAGCTTCAGGGCGTCTATGGGAAGATGCCCGATCATATTCAGAGAAGAGTAGCCTGTCCCGAAGTCATCCATCTCGATCAGGAAACCTCTCTGCCTCAGATCACTCACCATGTTAATGATCTGTTCCGAATTCTCAGTATAGGCGGACTCTGTAATCTCCAGATATAATTCTCCGCGATTGAGACCGCATTCTTTGGTAATTGACAGTAATGTCTCCGGAAGCTGGGGATCATAGAGGTCTATCCTCGAAACATTGATCGATACCGGTATGGTACGTCCCAAAGTCGTCTTCCATTGCCGGATCTGACATGCCGCCTGCTTCCATACATACTCGTCCAGCTCCCTGATCAGGCCGTTTTTCTCGAACAGGGGTATAAAGATTCCCGGGCTGATCATGCCCATCTCCGGATGTTTCCACCGCACCAGAGCTTCGGCACTGCTCAATACCGGCTCATTGGGCCGCACGTCAAATTTGGGCTGATAATAGACGGCAAACTGTTTCTCTTTACTGGCAGTGTGGAAGCTGTCAAGCAGCTGCTCTTCCATCATCTCTCTTTCGTAAAGAGAATCATCATAAATGGCCACAGACTTTGTGAAACTGTCCTTCACCGTGTCGGCCGCCTGCTTGGCCCGGTCAAAACGGTGCTCCATGTCGATTCCCTTATCCACCTCCGAGTAGATGCCCATTCTGAGACGAACCCGATTGTCATTACCCACTTTGACCGTTATGCTCTCCAGCAACTCCTCGTAATCTGACCGGTGAGGACAGTAGATCAGGAAAGTATCTGCTTCCCGCCTGCACAGAATCCCGTCAGAATCCTCCATGGCTTCCGACAGCTTATCTGCAATCTTTTTGAGCACCTGGTCTCCGGCTGCTCTTCCGTACCGTTCATTGATCATATGGAAATGGTTGATATCCACCACGACGGCATCAGTGGCCACATGTCTTGCATGCTGGTCAAACTGGGCCGCGTAGCGGTAGAAGTATTCTCTGTTATAGAGGTCGGTAAGGGCATCCTTCTCTGTCAGTCGGATGGTATCCCTGTCCTCCATAAGCTCGATGGTCCTTAAGATCCTCGCCAGAACTACCTGCTGCTGGGGGTAGGGCTTGGGAATAAAATCGATGGCCCCCAGAGTCAGACATTCCACTTCCGATTCCTGATCCGCTGTCATGACGATGACCGGAAGCATGGCCGTGGAGGGATCCGACTTGAGATGGCGCAGGATATCCTGGCCCTTCATGTCGGGAAGATTGAGGTCCAGCAGCACCAGGCTCAGCGGCTCTGCAGCCGTCCTGATTTCGTCCATGGCCTCCTGCCCGGTCTCGGCAAAAATCAGTTGGTACTCTCCATCGAGGATTGCCCGGAGCATTTCCCGGTTGATAAACTCGTCCTCTACGACCAGAAGAGTCCGTTTGACATTTGTTGAGTGGTATTTGCTGTTGATTTCTGACATATCCGTCTCCTCCTGATTATTGAATGGGGTCATGATATTTTTCAAACTGTTCCCGGCGCTCTTATCATCTTGCCTGGGCGCCCAGGGATTTCAGGTATTTTTTATTCTCATACATAGCTGCGTCCGCCCGGTCAAATACCGCTCCCATGTCGGCATCTTCATCCGGCCGGTAATCCGAAATGCCGGCGGAAACCACCACTTTCCCCACAGCAATGTTTTCTCTCGATTCATTTTTCAGAACTTCCATGATCTTATGCCGGTTATCGTAATCCTCTCCGCGGATCAGCACGACAAACTCGTCGCCGCCGACACGGAATACCGGACTGTGATCAAAGAAAGTACATATCATATGGCTGGCCTGCCGGATATAGTCATCTCCGGCCTGGTGTCCCTGGGTATCATTGATCTGTTTTAACCCGTTGACATCCAGTACGGCCACGGCAAAGGATCCTGCAGTCCCTTCCGAAATGTCACTGTTGGTTTCTCTCTCCCGCTCGCTGTAGGCAAGTTTGCTTCCGACTCCGGTCAGGGGATCTCTTTCGGCCAGATATCTCACCCGCCCCAGCAGCTGTTCGCTTTGCTCCACTTTCTGACTCATGGTGCGGTAATTGTTAAGCAGAACTCCCAGAGACAGAACAAAGAGGAGGACAATGACCGTAATACTGCGTCCGCTTACGACGCGGATATCTGTCAGATGTTTCATGACCAGCCCCTCCTGGACCTGGGTCACTCCCGCCTGAGTACAGACTTCCTCCAATTCGTGAATCGCTGAATTGGTAATAGACATGATAGACTGGTTCATCCAGACCAGAGACACGAAAAGGATCATGGACAGAAGGGCAATCCACACAATAACGGACTTGCCGAAAAGCTTCCTTTCATCCCGTTTCAGGGTAACGCGGAAAAAGACAAATCCCAGCACCGCCCAGACCACAAAGAGGAAATAGGACTCCGGCTCCATGGAACCGACGGTATAAAGATTGGGCACCAGAAGATTGATGCCGAAAGCGATCATGATCAGAAGCCCGATCCGGCCGGTCATGATCTCTCTTTTGTCATTACGGAAAAGGGCTGTCTTATGGGCTGCTGCAGATACTAAGCCATAGGTCAGGGTAGCACCCAGTGTTGTCACATCTACAATCCAGCCGATGGCGGTACGTCCCAGGAAGGGGACAATCATAGATATAAGCGCTGTCAGCATGATGGCCTTCGCCGGTATCCCATGCTTATTCAGCCTCCCCACGGAGGCGGGCAGGATCTTATCCCTGCCCAGAGCATAGAAAAGTCTGCTGAGTGCTGTCATGTTGCCGATCAGGCTGGTCAGGATCAGGGCCAGCAGGGATGCCATCAGGATCCCCACACCGGTCTTCCCCAGGTAGCAGTCAGCTGCGTAGAAGGCCGGCAGCGCCTCCATTCCCTCCAGTTTATCCAGATTCTGTATATATTCAAGCCAGTTGTCATAACCGGCCGGATAGGCCGTCACTGACAGGATCATGGCAAGAATATAAAGGGTTGTTGTGGAAATGACGGAAATAACCAGAATCCGATAATAACGGTTCTGGTGAAAAGTGAATTCTTCGGTAAAATGAGAGATATTCTCGAACCCGATAAATGCCCAGGGACTGATAATGGCAATCTTTACAATCTGTCCCACTGCTCCTTTATCAGGAACAAAGGCCGGTGAATATGTGATCCCGGGGTGCGTGACGGCTCCGCAAAAACAGATCAGGATACCGGCCGTAAACAGGAGGACCATCCCGGTGGTCAGATAAGCGGCCGCCCTCCTGGACCTCACCAGCAAAAGGGCTGTCAGCAGGATAAAAGAAATAGACAGAAGAGCCTCTCCCAGATAGACACGGTAGCCGAAAAACTCATACAGAGCTCCGACTCTGAATATTCCACCCAGAAAATATCGGGCAAAAAGAGGAAGGGAGGTAGCATTGGCCCACAGGATCGCCAGATAGGTCAATGCCAGGAACCACGCTGTCAGAAAACCATGGTCATAACCCATGGCTTCCTTACAGAAGGTATAGGCCCCTCCCGCATCCGGGTAACAGCTCATCATATAGGCGTAATTACAGCTGATCACCAGCATGATCAGGGCCCCTCCAAGAAGGCCCAGCACACTGCCCGCCGGACCTGCCTGCGCCAGATAGGTATTGCAGGTCACCACCAGGGAGCCCCATCCTATACTGGTACCCAGGGAAAAAGCCCAGGCCCCGACAGGGGATATATAGGGAGTTAATTTCTGTTCATTTCGATTCTGCATAGGGTATCGCCTTATTCCGGTTTCATGAGACTTCCGCCCGGGAATTCTCCCGGCCGCTCAAAACTATAAATACTGCTATAATTATACAATATCTGCCCTTTTTTGTATAGACAATTCAACAAGAAGGGGGCGGGAAGCAGCAGGTGTTTTTCTGGCTTAAAAGACCAGGCGAAGTCTTTCCATGGCTTCCCGAACCAGGGCATGAGGAAGGGCAAAGTTCATTCGAATACCCCAGGGTTCATGGAAGGGGGCTCCCTGCTGCCAGGCTACACCCACATCCCATCCTTTCCGGATCAGCTGGTCTATGGTAAGACCTGCCCTCCTGCAGTATTCCTCACATTGGAGCAGCATCATGTAGGTTCCTTCGGGCATGGCTGCTTCCACTCCCGGAAAATGTTCTCTGATAAAATTCCAGGCATAGTTGATGTTTTCACTCAGAACCATATTCAGCTCATCGACCCATTCATAGCCTTCCGGCTGATAGGCCCCGATCAGGGCATGCATGGAGAGGACATTCATGTCATTGTAATGGGTCATGTTGCCGGCCCGGCGCAGGCGGTCCCGAAGGTATCTGTTGTAAATAATGTGATAGCTTCCGATCAGACCCGCCAGATTAAATGTCTTGCTGGGTGCGTAGATGGCAATGGTCCGGTTCCTGGCATCTTCACTGACGCTCTGGGTCGGCGTGTGCCTGTGTCCGTTCAGCAGGATGTCGGACCAGATCTCATCAGAGATGACGATACATTCATTCCTGCGGTATATTTCCATAGCCTGTTCAATCTCCGAAGGCTGCCAGACTCTGCCACAGGGATTGTGGGGGCTGCAGAAAACGGCAAGATGGATATGATTCTCTTTTAATCTCCGGTCCATATCCTCATAGTCCATTCTCCAGATGCCTTCCGAATCACGAACCAGGGGCGAAAGTTCCGCTATCCTTCCCGTGTCATGAAGAGTGTGTGAAAACCCTATATAAGTCGGACTGTGCAGCAGGATTTTTTCTCCCGGAACCGTAAAGGCCGCGATTGCCGAAGCCAGGCAGCCAAGCACACCGTTCTCATAGCCGATCTCTTTCCTGGTCAGCCCGTGAACGCCGTTCCGTTTCTCATGCCAACGTATAATCGAATCATAGTACTCATCCGAAGGACTGAAATAGCCGAAAGCCGGATGCTTCATCCGACGGATCACTGCCTCCTGAATGGTGGGTACAGTGGCAAAATTCATATCCGCTACCCACATGGGGATGGCAGAATAGCCCTCTTTGGGGGCAGTCGGAGCCTTGGCCCAGGGCACATCAGCCCCTATGGCATCCACTGCTATGGCATCTTTTCCGTGTCGATCCATGATCGTTGTAAAATCGTATTTCATCTTCTCCAATTCCTCCAAAACCTTCTCACTTTCTATGCTGAATATACGCTAAATATACTTTTTTTATTTTTTTTATAGACATAACCGCATACATTACGTTACAATATAACTTGCGACATGAATGCATTATATAATGATGCAATACTGATATCAACAAAAAACAAAACAGAAAGGAATACCCCCATGATCAACGAAAGCATTGACATTGTAAAAAACAAAGACCCGAAAATTGCGCGTGTACTGGAGCTGGAGCTTCGCCGTCAGCAGAATAATCTGGAGCTGATCGCATCGGAGAACCTGGTCAGTCCCGAGGTTATGGCTACCATGGGAAGCGTGCTCACTAATAAATATGCAGAAGGATATCCCGGACGCCGTCATTACGGAGGCTGTGAATATGTCGATATGGCTGAGCGCATCTGTATTGAACGTGCTAAGGAAATCTTTAATGCGAAATACGCAAATGTACAGGCCCACAGTGGCTCCCAGGCCAACTTCTGCGTCTATCTTGCACTCTGCAAACCAGGAGACACCGTCCTCGGCATGGATCTGAACATGGGCGGACATCTGACCCACGGAAGCAAAGCCAGCTTCTCCGGCAAATTATACCATACAGAATTCTACGGAGTCAGCCCCGAGACCGGTCTGATCGACTATGATGAAGTACAAAGAAAAGCAGAAGAATGCAAGCCCAGGATGATCATCGCCGGAGCATCTGCCTATCCGCGTATTATTGATTTTAAGAGATTTGCAGAGATTGCCCACAGTGTCGGTGCCTACCTTATGGTCGATATGGCTCACATTGCCGGACTGGTAGCCGCCGGAGAGCATCCGAATCCCGTACCGTATGCTGACGTAGTGACGACCACCACTCATAAAACCATGCGCGGCCCCCGTGGCGGTATTATCATGATGAATGATGAAGAGATCGCGAAAAAGATTGACAGAGCCATGTTCCCCGGAACCCAGGGCGGCCCGCTGATGCACATCATCGCTGCCAAAGCCGTCGCGCTCGGCGAGGCTCTCCGTCCTGAGTTTAAGAGCTATCAGGCCCAGATTGTCAAGAACGCCAAAGTTCTTGCCGAGACCCTTATGGAGGGCGGCATCGATCTGGTCAGCGGCGGCACAGACAATCACCTGATGCTTCTGGACCTCAGAAAACTCGGTATGACCGGCAAGGAGCTGGAAGACAGGCTTGACCGCGTCCACATTACCGTCAACAAGAATTCTATTCCCGGTGACACCCAGCCGGCTCTGATTACTTCCGGCGTCCGGATCGGTACACCGGCCATGACCACCCGGGGAATGAAAGAAGCAGAGATGAAAGTCATCGGCGACCTTATTCTGAAAGCGATCTTCGACTTTGAGGTCAGCCGGGGCGAAATTCTTTCTACAGTGGATGAACTCTGCGTACAATATCCTCTGTATTAAGAGATCTTTCCCGACAGGATTACAAAACGCCTTATGCTGAAGGACAACTGCAGCATAAGGCGTTTTATTATAGTTCTCTTTATTTCTTCTCACCGGAAGGCTTTTCCTCTTTCTCCATTTTGCGGGCTGTCGATTTAACCTCTCCGGCAGAAATCCGTATTACAACCGGTTCTTTGTCCCGGATATTATCACTGATTCTGTCATAAGCCTGGATAAAATACCTTATAGACTCATCAATCTGAATGAGATTGATACTCATATCCTTGTCCTGGGGGAACAGTGTCCCGTTTTCATCACGTCCCTCTCTGGCATGATTGGTCTCATTCCGAATTCGACTGACATGAAGATAGGCAAACAAAAGATCTTCTATCATTTTCCTGTCATCACAGGCGGAATAGGCAGTAATGACCTCCGGATCCGTATTATCCAGTAAATTTGCCATATAAACAGCATTTTCCTTCTGATATTCAATGGTGTTGGAAGGATGTTTGAAATAACAATAGTTTTTTATAAAGTAATGATCGATATCATCCATTTTCCAGTAATCATAGGACTTCATCTGGTTGCGGAGACGGGCAAATATCTCCGTTACATGCTCCTTTTCATCCTCGTTATCACAATAATAGAATATTCCCTGTTTAATAAAGTCTTTCGGCGCTTTGGCTTCGATCAGTGTCAGACACTGTTGGAAGAAGCCCTTCCTGTAAGCCCATCTGACCAGATCGATAAAGCCGGCGTCATCTGCTGTGACAAGGCGTCCGTAATCATTTTTGATTCCCTCGGCCATCAGGATAAAAAGCTTGCTGTAATAATCACTTTCACTGAGGTCAAATCCATTCTTCAGCTGCTGCCGCAAATCCTGGATACCTTTTTCGATATCGCCTATACAGCATAATGAAAGTCCGGTATCTATACGCCTCATGGCATAAATCATCTTTTCCACTTCTTCGTTTTTCGAAGGGCTGTGTTCCCAGTAGTCAACGATCATATCCACCTTGCCGTATTTGAGGAAAGCTCTGGATGCCGTCACCAGTGCCGATATCCCGTATCCCTCCGTGTCATTCCTGATCTTTCCGACCAGCCTGTAATGGGCATTCGTCGTTGTGCAGACCATGGCTACCTCCATTTTGCTTCCGTACAGAGTATCAAGGATATCCAGCACGCTGAGCATGGAGAAATTATCTGTCATATCGTCATTATTTACAGCAAAATAGATTCTGATATCGTCATGGATCGGAGCAGCCATCTCTTTACTCAGGTTGATCAGGGTATCAATGGGGACTTTTCCGTCTTCATCGATCACCGCAGGAACAAACCTCATCTTTGCCTCTTCATTATCTTCCAGAATCTCCATCTTGCAGGAGTCTTTGAGATTCATGTAGAGATAATTCTTGATCCACTGCAGGTAAGGTCCCTTCCTTCCGGCTGCTTCTGGTATGGTTTCTGTGAGTTCTTTTTTCAGCTCATCATACAGTTCCGCATTCTGTACAAGTCTGTCAAAGAATCTGCTGAATTTCTTATGGGAATTCCCGGTGTCTTTTCTGTTAATGAAATTCCTGACAAATGTTTCTGTTTCTGTCTGTTCCTCGGGAGTAAGAATCTCTGTGATCTCCTGCTGCTCGATCTTCAGGTCATCAATATACTGGGCCAGTCTGTATCTGAACAGGCTGTAGGTCGACAGTTCGTTGATATCTGACGAATATAAATCCTTTCCTTCATCGACTCCGAGAACTCTTGCGTCATCGCCGGCATCACAGGTCAGATGCCTGCCAAGAACAATAATCTCATCGATGTGGTGACGAGACATAATGTATTTTGTGGTTGCCTCCACAGTCAGCATGGCATCCGTGTATATTCTTCTGCCGCCTTCCACTGCATAGTAATAGCGCAGCGGTTCATCTTTGACAACGGGATACAGAGATGTAAACAAAATATTGTAGGCCATTTCTATTTCCTTTCTCTCATTCTTCACGCAGCGTCTGTCGTGCTGCTGTACAACCTGTAATATATTCCTTTCGCTTCCATAAGTTCCTCGTGAGTTCCCGTCTCGGCAATCCTTCCCTGGTCCAGAACAATAATCCGGTCGGCGTTTCTGATGGTTGACAGCCTGTGAGCGATCACAATGACCGTCTTGTTCTTCATCAGAGCATCAAGGCCCCGTGATACCAGCAGCTCTGTACGGGAGTCAATGGAACTGGTGGCTTCGTCCAGCACCAGGATCGGGAAATCGCCCACAGCCGCTCTCGATATCGCCAGAAGCTGTCTCTGCCCCTGACTCAGAGTACTGCCGTCATGCTGGAGAACGGTATCATAGCCATTCTCAAGCAGGGTAATAAACCTGTGGGCATTGGCAAGTTTCGCTGCATTCTCAATATCCTCGTCATCGGCATCCAGCCGTCCGAAGCGGATATTCTCTCTGACAGGCATGCCAAACAGATGTGTATCCTGAAGCACACACCCCACGGCATGTCTCAGATCGTCCTTGTGGATGTTTTTGATGTCAATGCCATCAATCGTTATTGTTCCGTCTGCAATCTCATAAAACCTGCTCAGCAGGTTCACCATGGTCGTCTTGCCTGCTCCTGTTGTGCCCACTATGGCAATGGTCTGACCCGGGGCAGCGCTCAGGGAAAGATCATGGAGTATGGTCGGCCCGTCAGTCTCGTAGGCAAAATCCACATCCTTGAATTCAATTCCACCCTTGCAGGGTATCAATGTGCCGTCCGGCATTTTCCAGGCCTTTGACTCTCTTCTCTCTTCGGATTCTCTGACAAGGCCGTCTTCATCGTAGATACAGCTGACCAGACCTGCCTTCCCATCATCCGGCTCCGATGCCAGATCCAGAAAGGCAAACAATCTGTCTGCGCCTGCTTTGGCACTTAATATATTGCTCATCTGTTTCGTAATCCTCGAGACAGGAGCATACATTTTTCTGTAATACTGAAGGAATACACCCACTGTGCCCGCATCGGTCATTCCCGACAAAGCCATCATACTACCGGCGGCAGCAACGGCTGCATATCCTATATAACTGAATCCTCCGGAGAAATCATACATGCTGGTGGAAAAGAAATCAGCCCTGCTCATGGAATCATAGAGCTTACCGTTAAGCCCGGCATATCTTTTCTCCGTATTCTTTTCCTGCGAGAAGGCCTTGATCTCAGCCCTGCCTGAAATCATTTCCTCGCCATATGCGTTGAGATCCTGTGTCGCTTTCTGCTGCTCTGCAAAATGTCTGCTCTGGTTTCCGGCGATCAATCTCAAAACCAACCCTATGACAGCAATACAGCCTATGACTACTCCGGCCATCCGGATATCCGACGTTAGCATCGTTACCGCAATGGCAATGATTGTGGCAGTTCCCTCAATAATGCGTGGAAAACTTTGTCTGAGCATCATGCTGAGGGAATCAACATCCGAAGAATAATAATTCATCAGTTCTCCACGGCTGTGGGTATTAAAATACGCAAGAGGCAGATGTTCCATAACATGGAACATATCCTGCCTGATCCTGCTCATGACATCCGTGCTGATCTTATCCATTATGATACCCTGGATCACCGAAGATAACACTTCAATAACATACATCAGTGCGATGAGAAGGAATAATCTGCGGGCCTCAGAGAAATCGGGGTTTCCCTGCCCCACAAGGGGAACAAGAACATCGTTAATCAGAGGTTTAAGATAATAGGTGGCCCTGACAGTACATACCGCTCCGGCTATCATGCAGATCAATACAATGATAAGCATGAAGTTATAGCCTGACATGTATCTGAGAAGTCTTCTGATCGTATTCATGCCATCGTCCTCCTCTGGGTATCATAGATCTCATTATATACTTTGCTCGATGCCAGAAGCTCCTTATGGGTTCCGGCAGCATCAATACGCCCTTCATCGAGAACGATAATTCTGTCCGCATCCTTAACGGATGTAAATCTCTGGGACACAAGTATTATGGTTGTTGTACCTTTCATTTTCCGCAGTGTCTCAATAATATGATGTTCCGTAGTATTATCAACGGCACTCAGGCTGTCATCAAGAATAAGTATCCCGGGCTTGCTGATCAGAGCTCTTGCAATACACAGGCGCTGCTTCTGTCCGCCCGAGACAGTACTGCCTCCCTGGCTGACACGAGTATCATATCCGTCAGGAAAACCCATGATAAAATCATTGGCTCCGGCGGCAACACAGGCATCAACAATCTCTTCTACAGTAGCGTCTTCATTGCCCCATCTGAGATTGTCAGCAATCGTACCGGTAAAGAGCAGCGAAGCCTGAGGCACCAGTCCTATGGCTCCCCGCAAATCGTCAAGATCATAATCTTTTACGTCCTCTCCTCCAACCGATACGGTTCCCGCATTACAATCGTAAAATCTGGGAATCAGATTGATCATGGATGTTTTGCCGCTGCCTGAAGAGCCGATGATACCGACAAATTCTCCAGGTTTTATCTCTATGTCAATATTGTTTAGAACATTTTTTCCTTCAAAATAGCTCATGCTGACATCACGAAATGACACTGACCCGTCTGCAGGAGGTGCGGAGGGCCTTTGGCCGCTTTTGATGGCAGGCTCTGTATCCATAACCTCAACAATCCTGTCCAGGGATACCTGGGCATTCATCAAAGGTACCGTGGCACCAGCAATCAGGGAAATGCGGAACAGTATCTGATCGGTATAGCTGACCAGGCAGAAAAAGTCGCCCGCCTGCATAACCCCACCGATAATCTGCCTGCCGGATATCAGTATGACAGCAAGCAGGGTGATATCCATAACAAGCCCCAGTACAGGCTCGTTCATCACACTCAGCGTCTCCGCCATACGGGTCTCCTGTCTTAATACCCCGATGATTCTTGAGAATCTGCTCGTCTCATAATCGCTTCGTGCGAAAGCTTTGACGGTCTTCTGGGCCGTGATATTCTCTTCCAGCATGTCGTTCATTTTGTCATAATTCACGAACATTTTACGGTAATGCCTGAGGGCAAACCTTGCGATAGTCATACTTGCCACGAAAAGAGCGATTGCGGAGATCATAAAAATCTTTGCAAAGCCCCGGTATGCCGTGGCAGTAACCGTGATGGTCATAATGACCATCAGGGGACAGCGAATAAAGGTATTGAACATCATCAATGCGTTCTTGACATAAGAAACATCCGTGGACATTCTGGTAATGATGGATGATACGCCAAACTGATCCGAATCTGCAAAAGACAGTCTCTGGGCGCTGATGAAGAGGTTGTCACGAAGGTTCCTTCCCACGCCCGATGCCCATTTAGACAGGTGACGACTGATCATAACACCTGCTGTCATCATAATCACAGCCGCCAGCAGCATCAGCAATCCTCTGTTTTTGATTACCTCTGTGTTGGCCCCATATATTCCCTTGTCAACCATATCTCCCATAAGATATGGTATCCATACTTCCATGCCAACCTGGACAAAGACCCAGACAGGAACTAAAAGCATATTTTTCCTGTAGCCTTCTGAAAATCTATAGAGACGCTTAATATGATCCATGATGTGTCCTCTTAATAGTCAATCCTATGATCTTATCTGTATTTTTCACAGAACTGTTATGAGTTAGTATAACATATTTAAATACGAATTGACAGTTTAACTATGCTGTGTGACAGTTATGTGACAATCATTTGATATAATGGACACAACAAAGAAATTTACCCGCCGGAAGGCGAAAGAAAAGGAGGATAAAACATGAAAATGAAGAAAGGTTTGTTATTCGGATTAATGACAGCTGCCTTACTGGCAGTGAGTGCAGGCTGTACAACAGCAGGTGCTCCGGCAGCAGAAGGAACTACAGGAAAAGCAGTAAAAAATGAGACCGCCATTAATTTGGAGAGTGCTGATCCCTCACCGGACTGGGTCGGCAAACTTGATGCAGCAAAAGATACCGACCAGCTCTTTGTAGTAGCAG
>CACXGS010000249.1 GCA_902767195.1 uncultured Lachnospiraceae bacterium
GAAGCCTGATCGGCAGCCAGAATATCCAGAGATGCCAGGATACCGATATCCGGTGTCACTACCGGCATGGCATCCACGCCCTCACAGTCACAGGAAACGGACATATTTCTCAAAACATTAATGAAAGCAACTTTATCACCAAAGTAGCCGATGCTGGCATTGGTGGATTCCGTAATCCTCTCCATAAACTCTTCTGTCTTAATATCCCACATATCATCCTGTCCCGGAGTGGTATGAAGCATGGCCTTTCCGACTCTTCCATCCGCACAGCCGATGCCGATGTTCTTATTAGAACCTCCAAAGCCTCCCTGAACATGTCCTTTGAAATGTGTCAGGGCCAACATGGAGTCATATTCCAGCATACCTTTTCCCACAGCCATGGCATGGAACCATTTCCCATTCTCCACCGGAAGATTCGTGGTACCGAATTCATCGGTGATATCCACCGGAGCAAAGGTCCATCCATTGGTCTCCAATGTCTCCCTGTGCTGTTCTGTGGTGTAACGGTCCCCCTCATAATAGGTGTTGGTTTCAATAATGGTCTGTCCCTGCAGTCTTTCTTCAAAAAGGGCCCGGACCCAGGGCCTGGGTATAATGTTGGGCCCAAAGCGTTCTCCTGTATGAAGTTTCACTGCGATCTTTCCGCTTAATGCGGAAGATATTCTGTCGTAGATTCGAATCAGGCCTTCCGGTGACAAGTCTCTTGTAAAATAGACAACGGACTGTTTTCCTGTTCTTTTTTCCATGGAGATGTACTTATCTCCATCTTTTCCCGGTTTTGCAGATCCCATCTCCTTCTCCTTTCTACTATAAATAATTTTTCATCCATTCATTGATCCGGCCAATGGCCTGGTCATTAATTGAGTAGATTACCCATTTCCCCTGCTTCCTGGACACTACCACCTCAGCATTCAGCAAAAGCTTCATGTGATGGGAAAGGGTCGACTGGCCAAAATCCATGGCATGGAGCAGTTCACTGGCATTGCGTTCTTTCTCTTTGAGCAAATCCAGTATTCTTAGCCGGTTCTCATCCGACAAAGCTTTAAATATTCTCGCGTGTACAATATAATCCTTTTTCAAAACGCTCCCCCCAAAACCTCATAGAAACCAACTCTTCAGATAACCCAGGTTCCTGCGTCGTTCTGAATACTGTCAAGCACCACCGTCTTATCAGAACCCTTAAACTGCAGTTCCGGATTCTTGACGATGACCTTAGTGTGGGGCGGTACTGATGATGTGACAAAAGCACCACCGGAAACAATAGCTCCTTCTCCAACCACCGTCTCTCCTCCCAGAATCGACGCGTTGGAGTAGACCGTTACATTATCCTCAATTGTAGGATGACGTTTTTTCCCGCGAAGCTGCTGTCCTTTTTTGGTAGACAGAGCTCCCAGCGTCACACCCTGATAAAGCTTCACATGACTGCCAATCTCTGTGGTCTCTCCAATGACCACACCGGTACCATGATCGATAAAAAAGTACTCTCCGATCGTCGCTCCGGAATTAATGTCAATTCCCGTCCTGCTGTGGGCATACTCAGTCATAATCCTCGGCAGCAGCGGAACATCCTGAACATAGAATTCATGGGCGATACGATATACAAATACTGCGAACAGACCGGGGTAGGATATAACAACATCCTCCTTGCTTTTTGCAGCAGGGTCTCCGTCAAAGCCGGCTTCCACATCCTTGAGCAAAAGCTCCTGTACCTGGGGAAGTCTCTCAAAGAACTTCTCGCAAACCTCTTCTGCATGCCGCTCGATTTCTTCCAGGCTCATCTTATCATAGTCTCTGTAATAAAAAGCGGTCTTCACTTCATTTTTCAGGCTGACATAGATCCGGGTCAGGCAATCACCAATAAAATAATCCGTATCAATTACCGTAATATTTTCATCCCCGAAGAACCCGGGAAACATGACCCTTCTGAGATCCTTTAGAATCTCGATAGTAGCCGACCTGCCCGGAAGCCTCCGGTCCCCCTTTGAAATGATGTAGGGAGTCCGGTTCAGGCGCTTGGATATCTTCCCTGTAGAATCCAGAATGATATTATTTATCTTCTCTGCCATAGCATTCCCCTCATTTTTATCCTAATCCTAATTGACTGTACTCTGGGTCGGCAGTCTGTGGTCAGAATCCGCCGCCGGTAACATCCATGGTTCCGGCATCCTGACTGGTTTTCATAGACTGCCCGCACCAGTTGCAAACCACCTTGTCTGAACCGTCATAGCAGCTGATCTTGCCGCAATTTCCACAGACGAAACATTTGCGGGCACCGCAGTAGGGACAGCCGGGATATTCTTCATCCGTGAGAAAGTATCCGGTAAAACTGCTCTTGTCAAATCCCTCTTTCTCCGCATTCTCATCCGACAAAGGAAATGCCCAGGTCCGAATCCAGTCATTGTCCCGTTTCTCAATCCGGATACCATACAATCGCTTATTATCACATTTCGCCAAAATAACGCTGGCTTCTTTCTTCATGAATTATTTCCTCCTATATACAAAGGCAATGGATATATCATCGCCACTTCCCTCCCGGGTCCGCTTCTCAAAGTTCCGGTTGAGACTGATCATGGTCTTCTCCGGATCCTGGTACATTCTGGCCAGCAGACCATGATATTTCAAAAAGTCCTCATCGCTGGCAAAAGACTTGAACAAGCCATCCGTGGATACAAACAGCGCTTCTGTTTTCTCCCTGGTGTACCAGTGTCGAAAGTAGCGGATGGCATCTGTATTACACAAAGAGGACGTGTAATTGGCATGAGCCTGCTCGTCTTCTACCGGAATGAACAGCCTCCCGTTCCCGTCCAGACAGACGAAACCGCCGTCTCCCAGGACAATCCCGAAAGAAAATCCTTCCGTCATGACAGCCACCAGGAGGGTGCTGCCATAAATCACCGAAATTCTTCCTCCTTCATCCGGACATCCCGGATGGCTGGCTTTCTCCTCCTCGGTCAGAGGATTCTCCCGGTGATATTCCTCCACCGCCTCTCTCCATTTCATCAGGATCTGCTTCTCCAGCTGTCCCAATATGAACTCCGAATGATTGCCAAACTGTTCCCGAAAATCTTTTCGTTTCAGGTATCTGGACAAGAGACCGATGCTGATCTTTACTGCAATGCTGGATCCCACATCGCTTCGAAAATGTTTTGCACTTCCGTGGCCGTCGGCGACAACAGCCACAGCAAATTCATCACATATCTCCGTGCCGGAACTGTCCTGGCATACGATACCCTTTTTTACATGGCTGTCACCGATCACTGTAGTGCATAATCCGTGAAACATTTTTTACCATCCCTCATCAAATTCTATATCCAGATCATCCAGGCTTTCGATATCATCAACTCCCAGGATATCCTGTTTCATCTCCTGGACAGCCTCAATCATCTGGTCTTTCTTTGCTCCTGCAACCTCTTCCAGCGTTCTCTCCCCGGCGGCATCCGTCAGGGGCATGCTGGAACTTCCGATCTTGGAAGATGTAACAGCAATTTCCCTTACCAGTTTCTTCAGCATATCTGCGCCGAAAGCCTGGAGTACCAGCTCCTCGTCGTCCGTGAATTCCTTCAGAACCTCCATATCAACATTGGACCCGATGGCCAGGGCAATCTTGAGACCATACTGGAACCAGCGATTGGATTTGAGCGCCTCAATGCCTTTTCTGTAGTTATCGGTAGGATAACCGTCTGTCATCAGAAAGATAACCGGCGCATAGGACAGGGAAGGGGCTTTGAGGAATCCGTGTCTGGAAAGTTTGGAAGCCAGCTCACTGCAGGCTTCGCCCAGATCTGTTACTCCCTCAGCGGTCAGATTCTGCCACTGCTGATACTGCTCGATCAGTACCGGCTCCTCCGTGATCCACTCAAAACCGGAAGCAAAGGACATCACTGCAATCTTAACATCGGTTCCCGCTTCACCGACCCCGATCAGCTCCGGAAGAATATCTCCCATCACCTTATTCAGGGAATCCATCTTTGATCCCTCCATGCTCTTTGAAGTATCCACCATGAAAAAGATTACCATACTCTTTTTGGCAGGAGGCATGGTATCAAGAGGATCAATGGCATTTAACATCTGATCATCTATCTGTATACTCATTGATTCTTCCTTTCTACTGTCATTGTATTTATTATTCATGTATTATTATCTTCTATCTCAGCTTCTGCTTCTGTTGTTTCTCCGATGCTTTCTTCACCGGTCTCCTCCTGAAAAGGTTCTGCAGACCGGATCACCCGGAGGGTCCAGTCTTCTCCCCGCTCAAAACGAAGAGTCATACCATCCCAGATGGGAATACCCTGCCCCTTTGTGATCTCTCTTGTCACCCTGTCCGGATAAAAGCCTCTCCACACACCATCGCTGAGATTCTTGATTCCGAACAGTCCTTCTTTGTGCCGGTTTTCCACCACTTTTCCGGTGACCTTATGATAATCACAGGCATCCAGGCCGGTCTGGCATTCATACAGGTTCATGCCATCGGTCAGGAGAATCCGGTTTAATCCGTCTGAAAGAGGATAATAGGAGCGTCCGCAGCCCGGACAGCTAAAGATTCCGTTCTCATTCTCAATAAGAAGATCCGAAAAACCGCAAAATCCGCAATCACACTCTTTATAGTCCATCATCAGCCCGATCAGGACCTGCTTCCAGTCCAGTTCCGTCGGTCTTAAGTTCGTCAGCATCCCACCGGAAAGAAAAGCTCTCTGGAAACTTTTTTTGAGAATCTCCGGAAAATCATCCCAATGGCGGATCAGCTTATCCTGAATTCCTCTGACGGGACGGTTGCCGTGATCTCCCGGTTCCATACAGAAAACCCCTTGTTCTGCCCGGAAGTATTCCTTCTCCTCCGGAGAAAGAAAGCAATGATTTACCATTATCTTCCCCTCAAAGGGAGATCCGGACTGAAAGAAATACTCAAACAAAAATACGGACATAAAATACCAGTCCGTCTCCAGCTGCCAGGATTCCGGCTGGACTTCCCCCTGTTTATCCTGATCCAGTGCTTTTTTGTAAAGCACCAGCTCCGGGGCCAGATACTCGTTCATTATCATATCGGCGCCATCGGCAGGGGTTCCCTCCTCTTTAAGAAGGTCATCACCATTAAAAAACAGATCGCCTTTTCCCGGATCAAAGAAAAACCGGGACGGGTCAGAAGATCCGTAGACTTTTCCCCGGCTGTGGAGCTTTCCGAAATAATCCACAAAATGAAAAGCCCCCTCTAACATGGCCCTCATATTAGAAAATCGGATCTCGCCCGGAGAATACATTTCCTGATTATTTACTCTGATCATCCGCTGTCCCCCGTTTCGTCTACAGACAAATCTGCCCTTTCAGGCCGTCCTCGAACTCGATGGTCAGTCCCTTCCAGATGGGTACGGTTCCTCTCGGTCCCACCTTCCTCAGGGTCTCATCGGGGAACAGGGCATTCCAGGTGTTGTGAGACAGGTTTCTTATACCAAACAAACCCTTCTTCAGCCGGTTTTCGACAACTTCTCCGGTGACCGTCAGGAAATCATCATTATTCTTCTCCGTCAGGCATCGGTAGAGTCTTGCACCATCATTCAGGGGCAATTCGAAATCTTTGACACCGAGAGTATAGATGGTACTTCCACACTTCTGGCAAACCAGCGTATGTTCCCCTTTCCTGTCAAAGGTTGAAGAGAAAGCAGTCCTTCCACAGCTGCAGTGGATGATATCCAGCTTTAACTGAATCAGCATCTGAACCCAGCTCTTCTCGATGATTCTCGCATTGGGCTCCCGGATTCCGTAGGTGAAAGACATGGTAAAAGCTTCCCGGATAAAATCCGGATAAATCTGCCAGAGGTTGATCACATTATTGTGTACCCCTTTCACCGGACGATTGGATGTATCTTCGGGATCATACACAAAAACCGGCTCTCTGCCGTAATGAATCAGATCATTCTCCTCCGTCATAACGACACATTTGAGGACTTTTCTCCCCTCCAGAGGATCTCCCCGGAAAAAGAGCTTAAAAAGGACCACGGCCAGGGAGTAACGGTCTGTGAGTACTCCGGGCTTGGCCAGACCCCGAACCACTTCAGGGGCCATAAAGCCAGGCATTCCGCCGATTCCGAAATTCTCTCCGTCCGGAGCCACATTATCGCAGTCGCACACGAGGACATCCCCTGATCTGGTATTAATAAAGAAACCTCCATCATTCAGATCCTGGTAGCTCTTCCCCGTCAGATGAAGTGCACGGAAGGCTTTTACAATATTGATCGCCGCCGTGAGCATCACATCCAGGGAAGCAAACCTGACCTTTACCATTCTGGCAGGCTGTCCTTTCACCCGGGGTTTCTCCCAGCGGTAGCCGTTATATATGTCAGTAAATGATTCGTAATCCTGGGGAGCAAGCTTCATCAGATAACCGAAAGCCCCGTTCTTTTTGGATTTGGTCAGATAAAGAGGCCAGATAAACTGGTTTCCTCCCTCCGGCGGACCGTCATCTATATTTCTTTTCAGATTCTTCCGAAAGGCCTCCGGGTCATGGATCCTGCTGATAAAATACCATTTGAGTGCGTATTCCCTGCCACGGTAACGTACCAGATACACAATACCCTGCCCTCCGCGTCCCAGTTCTTTAGAGACGATGGCATCCCCGCCATCTTCCACGGGGATGCGTTCTCCGATCTTTAATTCTCTCATAAGCTGTCTTTACCATCCTTCATCAAAATCAACCGAATCCAGGTCAACGGCTTCTCCCAGAATGTCTCTGGCTCCGGAGCGAATCTCCTCCACCAGGACCTTCTCCTTGGTCTGAGCCAGGGCTTGTGCCTGCGGAACTCTGCCGCTGTTGTCGACCAGTGCCAGGCTTCTGCTGCCAATCTGGGAGGATGTTACTGCCATCAGCTTGATCAGTTCTCTGAGCTGGTCGGCGTTCTTTGCCCGGACTGCCAGTTCTTCATTTCCGGTAAATTCTCTCAGAACCTCCATATCCACTTCCGACCCGATTCCTAGGGCGATCTTCAGTCCGTACTGGAACCAGCGGTTCTGCCGCAATGTTTCAAGGCCCTTTTTCCAGTCATCGTTGGGAGATCCGTCAGAAAGGAGGAATATTACCGGCGCATAGGACAGGGAAGGCGAATTCAGGAAGGAACTTCTGGAAAGCTTTCCTGACAGTTCCAGGAAGGCATCTCCCATAAAGGTGAGTCCCTCCGCTTCCAGCCTGTTCCAGTACTGATATTCTTCAATCCTGACCGGTCTTGGTGTGATCCACTCTACATTCGTGGAAAACTTCATCACCGCAATCTTCACTTCCGTCGTAGCTTCACCCACGCCGATTAAAGTGGGCAGGAGCTCCTCCATGGTACTGTTTAAGGCACCGATCTTCGTTCCCTTCATACTACCCGACACATCGATCAGGAAAAAGATGGTCATGCTTTTCTTAGCAGGTTCCATCACATCCAGGAAATCTGTCTCAGAAGCAGAGTATGCACTGGCCGCATTATCCCTCGCGGACTCAGGAAGAGACACCGGCTCTTCCTCTGTATCCGGCTTGATTTCATCAAGGTTGATCGTAGTCCGGATTCTGTCATTGTTTATGGGAAATTCATCGTCAGAAATCGTATTTAAATCTATCCATTTAGGCATGTTCATCCCTCCTTAATCCCTGAGTTTTATTGTACATCGAAACATATCGAATTGTCCACGGTTTTATATGCAGATGAAAGGAGCCTGTATTACCCTTACGGGACTACAGGCTCCGTGAAATATCTGTAATAAATTGACTTCAGCAGGACGATTCCAATCAATTATTTGACAAAATAAACATTCGCTCTCATATTGGTCAGAGTACCGGATACAAACATCATCAGCACTCTCCCTCTGCTCAGGACCTTAACCCCTTCCGGCTCTCTGAAAGAAAGGGTCTTGGCGCCCCGGATCACTTTTCGGTTCCAGCTCCTGGTCCGATAGTTCACAGAACGGATGATGGTACGATTAAACTGGCGTTTCTTATCGTATCCCTCCAGGAATTCTCTGCTTGGACTTCCCTCAATCATGTAGATGACAGACCCCCGCATATCAAAACCCTGGAACTCACCCGGTGTCTGGCCGGTTCTAAGCACCTTAACAGGCTTGTTGGGATTGATTTTCGTTCCTTTTCGCAACTTATAGATCTGATAAAACTGTTTGCCGTCATAGGTGTAACGAACGCAAAGCTTTTTGCTGGTCACATTCACTGCCGGATAAACATTGCTGACCCTCTTGCCTTGTCCTCCCATACGGATCGGATACCTTACGCTCCCGTGTCCGACCAGTATCTTGCCGGGGACAAAACGAAAAGCCGTAATAGTGGTAGAATCCCATGTTCCCCTCTTGCAGTCCCCGCCTGTCCAAAGCCAGGTCTTTCCATGAACAATACTGCAATCCAGATTGGTTCCATGACCGAAACCCTTCAGGATCATGTAATCGCTGGATACCGGAACCTTCCCTTCGTATCGAACCCGGGTCAGAAGAAGGTGTCCTTTGTAGGGATTCCTCATTTGAAGGAAATAATAGTATTTTTTATCCCTGCAGAAAGACTGGATCCATCTCTTCCCCGCAAGTCTGGTGGCACCGCGCATCAGCTTCAGATCACTGTGGGGGGGCTCCTCAACGGTCAGCATATTGTCATCTTCAGGCAGTGCATTCAAATTAATCTTAAGATCCGGGAGAGCCTCTTTCTCAAGGCTCTCTGACGTATCCTGCCTGGTCCTGAATATGGTTTCCTCCTTCGCCTGAGCCTTCAAAGGAAACCCTCCCCAACATAAACATCCGAGAAATAATGTTGTCAGAATAGTAATTGCCGCTGCTTTTCCATGAGACTTCATCCTATGATTCATCATACAAAACCTCCTGGTCAGTTGTCATGTCATATCTCCAAATCCGCCAGCGGTCCGGGGTTCTACGCATTCTCCCTTAGCCGTCCTTTCCTATTCTAACAGTTCTAACAGCATTCTCATAACAGAAAGGACCACATTATTTCTCTCGTCCACCAGCTTCCAATCACTCCTTCCGGGAGTTATTCATATTTAGTATACCATATATTTTTCGTTTTGTAACATTGTATTAATTTTTTTTTACATTTTACTATGGCGAATTATCATGATATGATAATGCTGTAATACTTGAACAGATAAAGGAAACCCCTATGAAATTTCACAGAGTACTATTATTTACCACGATCCAGATGGATATTACTCCCGTCGGGGAAGATCTTCACGTGCTTGTAACCAGTGAATATACCCCCTACATCGGGTGTACCGCCTACGCCCGTTTTACCGGAGATGAAGAAACACCGGACACTGAGCTCACTGTCCTCTCCGGCGATGAGGATCCGGAGAGATTCTTCACCATATATATCGCCGACCAGCTGTCCCGCCAAAGCGGCAAAAATGTTCTGTGTACCGGCGGCATTTTTGTTGATGACCCGGATGAGCGACAGACAGCCAAGCTCTATGAGAATATCGACGAGATGATCAGGGACTGGGCCAACTTCCTTACGGACTGATGGCAGTCTGCCAGGCGAACCGGCGTTTTCCCTTAAAAAAATGAAAATAAACCAACGAAAGGCTCTTACCGCGATCTTGCGGCAAGAGCCTTTTTCTTCACTCTAAGATATTAAATACAACTGGCAATCTCCGAAACACTTCGGGTCACTCATTCTCAAGATATTCCAGATAACCGGCCCGAGTCTCCATATATCTGGACTGGCTGATCGGAAGCTTGGTTCCATTCTCCAGCAAGATCTCATACTTCTCCAGCTGAGATACATGCATCAGATTCACCGCATAACTCTTATGGCACTGAAGGAAGTATATCCCATGTTCATAGTGCAGGAAATCCGATATTTTCAGGTTAATGGATTTGATCAATCCGTCAGACCCGTAAATGTTAAGCTTCCGTTTGTCGCTCTCTACATAGAAGATCTTGGTATAAGGAATCGTAAAAATTCCCTGTTTATTGATAACCGTAAAATTCTTCTCCTTAGAGATACTCAATTCCTTTAAAGCCCTTGTAAGGGCATTGTTGATATGATCATCATCTAATGACTTCGACAGGAGATAGGTCGGTCTTGAATGAAATACTTCAAATACCACCGGACTGATGTCGGTGATATAGATTAGTCTGAGATCATTGCGTATGGCCTGCAGTCTTGACATGTATTCTATCACTTCCGTGTCATTCTCTCCCACCGAAACAAAAAGGATCTTATATACGATCCCTTCCCGAATCTCGGCCTTCAGGTCATTGATATTCTTCCATATCTTCAACTGACAATGAGGACATTTCTCACTGATAATGTCTTTCAGGTGATACGCTATATCCTCATTTTTTTCAATAATACCTATGTTCATAACGCACCTCTGTCACATCATCTTCCTCAGATACTCCAACATGAATTGTATATTAAATTATACCATAAACCCTTTTCTTTTCACTTTTAATTATTGCAGTTCGAACTTTAGTTTTGACATTTGTTCAATAGACTTCCTTATAATGTGCTTGAAATCGATATATTTAGATACAAAAAGAGCACCCAATCGGGTGCTCTTTCAAAAAAACTCTGTTTATACATTCAACTTTTTCAATATATGTTACTTTCCGGCTTTTGCAAGCATTGCAGCAACAACTGTACGAACGATAACTTCCAGCTCTTCGGGATTCACTTCCTCTTCCTCCGGAACACTGAGAGCTGCTGTTACAATAGACATCTTATATACTTCGTCTGCATTACATCCACGGCTCAGGTCATTGATCGGAGCATTCAGACCCTGAAGAACAGGTCCTACTGCCTCAAAACCGCCAAACCTTGCACAGATCTTGTATCCGATATTAGCGGCATTGATATCCGGGAAGATAAACACATTGGCCTTGCCGGCTACTTCAGAACCGGGTGCCTTAATGGATGCTACTTCGGGAGCAACAGCTGCATCAAGCTGAATCTCACCTTCTACTTTAAGATCCGGAGCAACTTCTCTGATCTTCTTGGTAGCATTGGCAACCTTTGTTACGCTC
>CACXGS010000250.1 GCA_902767195.1 uncultured Lachnospiraceae bacterium
GGCTGCAACCGCATCCTGGTGATGGATCAGGGAACGATAATCGAAGAAGGCACTTATGATGAACTGATCGAAAAGAACGGATTCTTTGCAGACCTGATCGCCCGGCAGAGACTGGACATGTGACAGTCTTCAGAAAGGCCCCCATCTCTAACTTTCAGACCGGAGAAGCGACAATTCATGTAAAAAAAGCAAAATTATAATAGCCAAATTGAGAATTTAATTGCTCAATTGAAACGATTTTGGTACAATATGATTCGGATTTATATTCGAACTAATTCACATATGTATATATAACGAATACACTAGGGAGGACATATCAATGGCAGATATGAAGAAAATCAGTGATGAGATGATGGAAAATGTTGTAGGCGGCACCCTCACACAGGATGAAGCACTTGCAAAGGCACTGCAGCATGTTAACCTCAAGAAGGATCAGGTAGATCTTGTAAAGAAGGTCGAGCTGGATTACGAGAACGGCCGCAAGGTATATGAGGTAGAATTCTATAAGGGCGGCGTTGAGTACGAGTTTGATATAGATGCTGAGACAGGCGCTATCCTCGATTTTGAAAAGGACAGAGACTAATAAAACATACTGAATTCAGCATAATTGCAGCTGTAGGGTATTCAACTGAGGTTGAGTACCCTATTTTTAACTGGAGACAGGATGAAACAGTGAAACAGGGGACGGTTCTCCGTCTCCTGTCTGTGAACAAGTGAAAACACGGCGATGACAGCATAGGAAATGCTGATTGAAGCTTATTTCAAAGCGGTGCTATATGGTAAACTGTACTGGATACTATATAGTGCCGCTTTTTTGCAGCCGGAATGGAGAATCGATGAGACCTGAAGAAATCAGAAGAATAAGAAAAAGAATAGATACGACCCTGAGTAATTTCAGGAGTATATACGGATGCTATGTCAATGCCGCCGGTGAGATCGTCACAACGATGGAAATACCGGTGCTCGATATGAAGTCGGAAGAACGCGAAATGTATGCTTCCATCCTTAAAAAGGTACTGTCCGGCAAAGCCGGCAGGAATCAGATATCCCTGGAATTCCCGATAGACAAAGTGGGGAACAGCGATGAACACAGACTCCTCATGGCACTCAAAGGCACTCAGCTGAGGGATGAAAACATGCGCGATCTGCTGTATCAGAGGATCATAGGATCCCTTGATATGGATGGCGAAAGCTACGTGATGATTCTTGCGGCGGATACATACGATCTCAGAACAAAAGATGTCAGAAATGAAGAGTGGTCTGAAGAATCAAACGCTCAGTTCGAATACTTCATCTGCGCGATATGCCCGGTAAAGACGTCTAAAGCTGCCCTTCAATATCAGCCCGGACAGCAGGAGTTCAGAGGCATTTCAACGGGGACGATCCTCGGGGCTCCTTCGGTCGGATTTGTATTCCCTGTGTTGGATGAAGGCAGCGCTGATATCTATCAGGTCCAGTATTATACAAAGAGCACGTCCGGGAATCATGGTGAACTGATCACATCTTTGTTTATGATAGAAAATCCTCCTATGGCTGCAGATGTCCAGAAAGAAACCTTCAACCTTACTCTTGCCGAGGCGCTCGGAAAGGATTGCAGTCTGGATATCGTGACATCGCTTCAGGCAAAGCTGTCAGCAAAGGCAGAAGAGATCCACGAAGAAAGTCCTTCTGAGATAGCTGAAGTTTACATCGGGGACATCGAGGACATCCTGTCGGACAAGGGAATATCCGATGACAAAATCAGAAATTTCGGTGAAACGGTAGAGAAACGTTTTGACGGAGCAGGAACATTCAATATTGGAAATCTTATACAGAAGAGATCATTTGAGGTAAGGACTCCTGAAACAAGGATCATAACAGATCCTGAAAATGCATTGAGAATAAAAACAAAACAGATAGACGGAGTGACTTACATACTTGTGCCTGCTGGTGAGAGTGTAAGTGTAAACGGAGTAGAAATAAGCACAAAACCCGATGAGTAAAAAAGAGGATCCGTTCGGATCCTCTTTTGCTCTTATTCTTTTGCTTCAGCATAATTGAAAGATATTCAAAATCTTAATATAATTAGTGCATGAAAGGCAGCTTGCTTCAGGATCGGGCAAAAAACTTTTTACGGAAGCAAGGCTGATGTAGTTCAGAGTAAAAAAGGAGGCACTTTATGAAGAGACATGTAAAACGATATCTGTCGCTGGCACTCACATTCGCCCTTGTTTTTGCGATCCCGTTCGCATTCACACAGGAGGCAAGCGCAGCATCCAAGACAACAAAGTATGTCACTACATCAAATACTATTACTTATAAGAACAGTGACGGAAGCATAGGCTCTACC
>CACXGS010000251.1 GCA_902767195.1 uncultured Lachnospiraceae bacterium
TCACCCGTGATGCCCTGAATATGAAGCAGGCTGTCGCAGCCGCAGCTGATCAGATGTTCTGCTGCCAGTATACCCCCCTCATAGTTATTGCATTCGATGGAGGCGTCGCCGCCTTCACTTTTTCTTTCGATGGTCACTACAGGAAGATCCAGATCCTTGGGACGATCCAGATCCAGATTACCGTTACAAAGAATAATGCCTTCTACCTGGTTCCTGCGGCATAATTCGATATATTCATTCTCCCGGTCCCGAATTCCATCGGAATTAAGAAGCAGAAGATGTTTTTTCCTGGCGTTAGCTTCCTGGGTCAGAGACTGGATAAGCAGGGAAAAATAGGGGTGGTCGATCCTGGGAACGATCAGACCAATCATATCGAACCATCGTCTCTTGAGGGCTCTGGCCGTCTCATTGGGATGATAATTCAGCTTTTTCATGGCCTCCTCGACACTGAGTCTGGCCTGGTCACTGATATAACCCCGGTTGTTCAGAATTCTTGAGACAGTTCCCACCGCAAGTCCGGCTTCTTTCGCCACATCCTTAATGGTTGCCATTGGGGTCCTCCTGCTCCTGATCATCGATAAAACAGCCTTGTACTGTCAGAATACTTCGGACTGCAGGTAATGTTGATCTGCAGACGACGGAAAATGTCCAGATCCACCGGTGACAGCATAACCGAACAATGGGCATCACAATTGTGCAAAAGAGGCAGGGAATCCAGAGCTTTTCTGGCATTCTCATCATTCGCCGCACTGACGGAGAGAGCTACCAGGACCTCATCCGTATGAAGACGGGGATTCCGGTTGCCAAGATACTTGATCTTGAGTTCCTGTACAGGACGGATGACTTCTTCTGACAGGAGGTATACACTGTCATCAACACCGGCCAGGGCTTTCAGGGCATTGAGCATCATGGAACTGGCCGCACCCAAAAGCTCCTTGTTCCTGCCGGTAATAACCCTTCCGTCCGGCAGTTCGATGGCTGCCGCCGGTTCCCCGGTCTCCTCCTCTCTCTGTAGAGCGGCACGGGCTACTTCCCGGTCTGTCTCCCTGAGGTTGGCCTGCTTCATCAAAACCCGGAGTTTGCTGATCTCCTCCTGCTTCTCCGCACCCTTTTTCTGTTCGCAGAGCGCTTTGAAATAGCGACGGATAATCTCCTGCCGGGAGGCTTCTTTGACAACCTCGTCGTCTATAATACAGTTACCGGCCATGTTTACACCCATATCTGTGGGAGACTGATAGGGACAGGATCCGTAGATCTCCTCGAAAATAGCCCGCAGAACCGGGAAGATCTCCACATCACGGTTGTAATTGACAGTCACCTCGCCATATGCGTCAAAATGGAAGGGGTCGATCATGTTAATGTCATTCAGGTCCGCCGTGGCAGCCTCATAGGCAAGATTCACGGGATGCTTGAGGGGTTTATTCCAGATGGGGAAGGTCTCAAACTTGGCATAGCCGGCCTTGATTCCCCGGATATTCTCATGGTAGAGCTGGGAGAGACATACTGCCATCTTCCCGCTGCCCGGACCCGGTGCCGTAACCACGATCAGAGACCTGTCCGTCTTAACATAGTCATTCTTTCCGTATCCCTCATCACTGACGATCAAGGGTACGTTGGAGGGATATCCCTCGATGGGATAATGCCGGTATACCTTGACTCCCAGCTGCTTGAGCCGGTTGATAAAAAGATCCACGGACTTCTGACCGTCATATCTGGTAATGACGACACTTCCCACATATAAGCCGACACTTCGAAACAGATCGATCAGACGGAGGACTTCCATATCATAAGTGATTCCGATGTCTCCCCGGCTCTTATTGCTGTCGATGGCTCCGGCGCCTACAGCGATTACGATCTCAGCAGTATCTTTTAATTTCAGAAGCATCTTCAATTTACTATCCGGCTGAAAACCCGGAAGAACTCTGGATGCATGATAATCATCAAACAGTTTACCGCCAAATTCCATATATAGTTTGCCGCCAAACTGATCCATCCTCTCCCGGATGTGCTCAGACTGCATCGAAAGGTATTTCTCGTTATCAAATCCTGCTTTTCGCATGGTAAATCTCCAATCTGTTTTTTATCCATATAACTATGACATCATAAAATATAGCAAAAAACAGGCCGGAAAGCAATGCCTAACTTGGTTTGCGGAATCTGTGGAAGAGGGGACGGTTCTTTTTTGTCGTCTCTTCTTTTTTTCTTGCCATGTAGTCTTCCCGGATGGGAGCCGCCCAGTCACTTTTCATGGTTGCATTTCTCCGGTAATCTCCGATGGCATCACTGAGTGTCTCATAGTTTAAGGCCGTTCCCACACTGTCATTGTGAAAGTCAACGGCTCTGTCCGCCCGGATTCCGAATCTTCCTGCTTCTTTTGTCGCATCGATGTTGGCTCCGAGAAAGAGGAATTCCCAACCGTACTTTTCTTTCTCAAGCTCCACCATTTTCCTTACCTCGTCGTAGCTGTAATAACGACTGGCATTCTCCATACCGTCGGTGGTAATCACAAAGATGGTATGTTCGGGTCTGTCTTCCTCTCTTGCATAGCGGTGTACATTGGCAATGTGGCGGATGGCGCCTCCCAGGGCATCCAGAAGGGCAGTGCTTCCTCTCACATAATAATCTTCTTCCGTCATTTTTCCTATCTTTTCCAGAGGCACCCGATCGTGGATCACCTTTGTCTCATGGTCAAAAAGAACGGTGGAAATCAGGGCCTCCCCCTCTTCTTTTTTCTGCTTGTCGATCATGCTGTTGAATCCTCCGATGGTATCTCTCTCCATCCCCATCATGGAACCGCTCCTGTCAAGAATGAATACGATTTCTGTTAAACCTTTTTTCATGTCTTTTCCTCCTTTTTTATATCTTGGTGATTTGTTCTTTTGCTGGTCACAGTATACACAAAAGAAACAGGAAAAAGGTCTCCTGACAGGAGACAAAACAGTTGCAATTATCCCTTTCATCATGTATTCTATTATTCACTGTAATAAGGAGAAATATATGGAACTGAATATGACCAGGGGGAAGCCTCTCACTATCATTCTTCGTTTTGTGCTTCCCATTTTTCTGGGAAATGTATTTCAACAATTTTATAACATGATCGACATGATCATCGTGGGCAAGTTCGTAGGAGCGGACGCACTGGCAGGTGTCGGATCCACCGGTACCATCATGTTCCTGGTGATTGGCCTGTCCATTGGTATGACAGTAGGTTTTTCGGTCCTCACCAGTCAGAAATACGGTGCGGGAGACGAGGAGGCAACCAGGGAGA
>CACXGS010000252.1 GCA_902767195.1 uncultured Lachnospiraceae bacterium
ATAAAGCCAAAGGCGTGTTCCAGGGATTTTTTTGCTTTTGACACCGCCTCATCCCGAAGGGACAGCAGAGACTCGAAATTCGTTTTCAAGGACAGGAAGGCTTCTTTAGGGGCCAGGGAAGGATCGGGTATCCATTCTCTTAGAAGAGACAGTAATTCCCTGTAGAAAGATTCCTGTGAATCTGTGAGGAGCCGGGACTGCCGTTCTAAAAGGATCCGGCTATTCAATTCTTCCAGCAGAGACTGATAACAGCCGTCCTCCCTGGAGGCACCGGATAAAGATTCCCGGTAACGGAGAATATGGTCGTGAGCGGCTGCGGTGAGATCTTCCATATGAAGAGCGGAAGAGATAACCGCATAAAGTCCGCTGACGAGCAATTCCACACAGCTTAGCCTTTCGTCAAAGGAAGCGTTGAACAGCTTCTGGTAGATATCTGTCCCGGCGTTACCAGCCAGGATGCGGCTGATATCATAGTCATCCCTGTATTTTTTGTAGAGATCATAATAGGCGGCGACATCCAAAGCAACCTCCGGATGCTGCAGATACTGGCCCATGACCTGTTCATTTACAGGGATACCGAGCTCTTCGTAGACAGTGATTAAAGCACTTAAGTCTTCCCAGCCTCTGGCTGTGACAAAACGAATCCCGTCCACATCCTTTTCTGTCCTGTAAAAATTCCCGGGTCGAAGTTCCAGATAGCTGACAATAAAGGGGTGCAGATGCCTGGCACGTGCATATTCCCGGAAAACATCCAGGTCCGCTTCCACATCGATTCTCCGAACCCGGTCCAGGGTCACAAAATCATATTCATGAACACTCCGGTTATATTCTGCCGGATTTCCGGCGGCAACGATGATCCAGCCTTTGGGAACAGCCTGATTGCCAAAGGTTTTGCACTGTAGGAACTGCAGCATGGTGGGGGCAAGAGTTTCCGACACACAGTTGATTTCGTCGATAAAGAGAATTCCCTCTTTTCTGCCGCTTTCTTCCATATAATTACGGATGCTGTGAATAATCTCACTCATGGTGTATTCGGTAACCGAATAGGATATACCGTCATAAGTTTTTTCTTTTATGAAAGGCAAACCCACAGCACTTTGGCGGGTATGGTGAGTGATCGTATAAGATACCAGGCCGATACCGCACTCCCTGGCAATTTGTTCCATGATCTGTGTTTTTCCGATACCCGGTGGGCCCATCAGAAGAATGGGGCGCTGGCGCACTTCCGGAATCCTGTACTGGCCCTGTTCATTTTTCAGAAGATAGGCTTTTACCGTATTCATAATATCGGTTTTTGCTTCTTTTATGTTCATTTTGCTCTGTTTTATCCTCCTTGAATGATATCAAAAATGGCATGATCTTCCCGGCACGGGTTTGTGTTTCATATCAGAGATCATAAATGCGGTGATTCAGACAGATCTTCGCCTCCAAGCTCGATTCGAATCGCCCAGGGAGGAACCTGCCGGTCGTCATCCTCTCCCGTAAAAATGAAAGCCGTTTTGTATGGAGGAGGAGATGACGGATATATTCCCTTACCGTCTGTGAAATAGAGAAGGCCCCTGAGATCTTTCAGGACGCCTTTGTCCAACAGGTTGAGCACATAGGAAAAGGCCGGCCGGAAATCAGTGCCTCCGCCTCCCGTCAGTTCAAAGGATCGGAAAAAAGGCTCGATATCCTCTGCACAGGTTATGATGCTGTCCTTTCTGACCGCATCGTCACACTGGAGGATGCGGACTACACTGTCGTTGAAAAAATGGCTGCGGTCCATAAGAATCTCAAAAGTACGCTGCAGAAATCGTTTTACCAGGGATCCGCTGGTGGAGAAGCTGGTGTCGATGACAATAACGAATTCCGCTATCTTAAGAGCTTCCCGGCTTTCCGGATGCTCAATCAGGGGAAGATTCCTGTAAAGACGCAGCCCGTAAGAATAGTAGCCCAGATCAAATTCATCATAATCAGCATGGAGCTCTTCTTTTAATACAGTAAATTGTTTTAAAAAATCAGCGTAAGAAGGCCGGCTTTTGGCTGCATGGATCTGGGTGATCAGGGATTGGGAACCTTCCGAGTCCCTGCCTTTGCGCAGGGATACTTCCTGTTCTGTCTGTCGTCCGATTTTTTCCCAGTTCTTTTCTGCCTGCAGGGCAGAAGGCGATTTTGTGTCTTCTTTCGGCCAGAAGCGGTGATCATCAACATAGAACTCCCGGTGGAGCCGGGTGATCTTGTCTTTTTCTTCCGGGATCAGTTTTTCGTATAGTAGAGCAGCGGTCAGAGGCTCTCCTCTCTCCTGCATTTGATCCAGTTCCCGGTAAAGTGAAGTCCTGATGCCGGAAAGGATACGCCGTACTGATTGCTTTTCGAGAGAATCGATGATATATTCTACCGTAATATCGCATGCCAGGTTCCACAGTAAAATGTCCCGGTGATTTCTGAGCCAAAGATGCCGGAAAATACAGTGAAATACACTGTGGAGTACAGCCCGGTTCAGGAAAACGGGATTCGTCCGGAAAATGCGCAGAATCTGATCACAGGGATAAAAAAGAAAAGCACCGTCCGTTGCCTGAACGGTAAGAGTGCTCATCTCTCTTGGCGGCAGAGAAGCCAGGGCCCTGTCCAGATATCGAAAATCGAGATACAATTCGTCACGGACAAGGGAAAAGATTTTATGACAAATTATCTGTTCTTTTGTGTCTTGTCCCGGGTTGGGTATGTCTCTTGTATCCATGCTTTCTCCTAACAAGACCGGAAGCTTACTTTTTAAAGATTCCAGTCAATCTCATAATTCCTGGCTTTCGTCAGGCGATGTCTCTCGGCTGTGAGATATGCACAGCCCTCCCCCCATTCCTCCTGCAGGGCCATGTCGTAAGCCTCTGTCAGAGCATTGGTGTCCGGAGAAAGTTCCGTGCATATATACTGTAACAGACTCATGGACTGTTTTTCAACTGCCAGTGCGTAACAAGACGAGATTCTTCCTGATATTTCCGTTTTATAGAGTTGGCGGAATTCGGAACTGAGACCATAGGGATAGAGCAGCCGGTTGAGTCCGATTCGGCAAATAGCCCGGTCAGATTCGGAGGTAATAGCCCTTCCAAAGCATTGATCATATTTGGCAGGATCCAGAATGCGGTTGCTGAAGCATTTCCTCATCCGGTAACCTTCCCCGTGAATACTTCTGCTGAATAAATGGGCAGGGGTTATCTCGTCAAGCCATTCATAGTATTCCGGAAAAAATAAGCGGACGTCCTTGCTGCTTCCCTGGAAAACAACCGTCAGGTCATCCGGCAGTCTCTCAAGAATGAGCCTGAGGCCTGTGGGCTGACCGGCATCCCCCCGAACAATGATCTGATGCAGCCGGGTGCAGTTGGTAAAGACATCGCTGCCGATTCCGTTGATATCCGTACCGCAGGATAATTTTTCCAGCTTCCTGCAGTTGTAGAAAGCACCATTATGAAGTGTCCGTACGCAAGACGGCAGGCAGATGGACAGAATAGAAGATTCGGAGAAACAGTATCGCCCAATCTCGGTGACGGGGATTCCGTCTATTCTGTCGGGAAGGATGATCTGGGGATCATTGCCGGTTATGCCGGTAATTCGGATTCCTTCCTCTGCTGCTTCGTATATAATTGTATTGTCAAAATGTCTGATTTCCATAATACTTTAAAAAAGGAGCTTTGTCAGGCGGATATATTCCGTAACTGCAAAGCTCCAGTTCCTCTTTGGTTTATTCTTTAATATCTTTGATTCTGATTACGTAGCCGACGGTGTTGCCTTCAAGGTATCTTTCCCGACGTGCTCCGTAGGACTTATAACGAGCCCCTGCGCTGTTGCCATAAGTAGCAACTTTTCCCTGGTCGAACCAGAGCATCTTTCCGGACTTGCTTCTTCCGGCATAAATACAGATATGCATGGAGAAGCAGGTGATATCACCAGGCTGTAAGTGGGCATTTTTCGCTTTTTTGTATTTCCGGATCAGCTTCACTTTCTTGCCAAGCTTCCTGTTGGGGCGGCAGCTGCCGTTGGAATAGAAAGTCTTTCCCTTCTTTATGGCGCCATATTCCTGAAGACACCAGGAAACGTACAGTGCACAGTTGCAGGCACGGCTGCCTCTTGCACTTGCTGCGAGGGTTCTTCCGCCTTCGCTGTTCGAATAGTGGAAGCCTTTTTTCTTTAATGTTCTTCCAACGTCAACGCATACGTTAAACCACTTTTGGATATTGGCCGGCTCTGCGTCAATGTATTTATCTTTAATGTTGGTGTTGTCTTTTTCCGTTCCCTGCTTTCTGGATGCCGGAGACATCAGAAGGCTTTGTGTTTCCGCATTGGCAACTGTCGGATCAGTAAACAGGAAGCCGCCGGCGAATAAGACGAATGCTGTAAATACTGCGATTTGCTTTTTCCAATTCTTCACGGTTCTTCTCCTTTTCTTTCCGTTTTTTGCGTCCTCGACTATGTTACTATAAATGTTAAACAGTGTCAAGGAACCGTTAACATTTTTGTAACAAATGGAGGGTGAATCGGAGAACTTTTGTAACAAATTCAAAAATTAATCATGAAATTATAACCTGAATTTCGTCACAATGTGGTATGATATCTTCATGCCACCGAGGATAGAATCAAATAATACTATACAATATGCACAATTTATTTGGAGGTATAAGATGAAATATGGCAAATTTCTACAGAAAGAGGGAAGGATCGGTCTGATTGCCCCTTCCTTTGGCTGTAATATCGAGCCCTACAGAACGGGGTTAAATGAGGC
>CACXGS010000253.1 GCA_902767195.1 uncultured Lachnospiraceae bacterium
AGCTATGGTAGTCATCACGCCGGTAATCATATATTTATATATTTTTTTCTTAATCAGATCATCATTTCGTTCCATGAAGACTGTCCTTTGTTTCATAATGAAAAAACAAGTGTCAGCTTATTCCTGTCCGCAATTCGTTCATAATGCATGGAAGAAACGGACTGTCGGATGATATTCAATCCCATACCGCCCTGGTCCATCTCTTCAAACTCCCTGCTGTCTTCCCGGACGGAAGTGCTGTCAAAAGGAATCCCGTCATCTGAAAACAGGATCCACAGTTCCTCGTCTTTTTTTTGACAGGAGAAATGCAGGATATTGGCATCGGAATAATTAACTATATTCGCAAGCAGTTCATCGCATGCCAGCAAGGCCTGCCTCGTTTTTGCCGTGTTGCCCGCCACTTCGAAAACGGTCTTTCTTATCTCATCAAAAGAAGATAGAGAAAGAGGAAGCTCCTGCCTGACACTTTCAGAACCTGTATAGTACATAATTAATACTGCCATGTCGTCAAAGGGCTCTCTTCCGTTACAAAAATCGTAAACCGCACGACTTATGCAAATAATGGTCTCCGAAGGATCTGTTTTTCCCGAAATCTCTGATAAAGTATCCAGCAGCCGCTGGTCTCCAAAGAAATGATCCTGCCTGTTGGCAGCTTCCGTCACGCCGTCGGTATAGAGTATAATGCCTTCCGAAGGAGCAAGCTGCAATGAATAATCCTTTAAACCAGCGTCTTCGAAGAGCCCAAGAACTATTCCGGGATCCGGCTTCAAAAGAGAAGGCTTTCTGCCCAGCAGAACAGGATAGGTATGGCCTGCGTTGGCATAATCCAGCTTGCCGGTATCAGGGTGCAGAACTGCGATAAAAACGGTAGCAAACAGACCCTCCGGGTTCTGACCGCAGATTGTGTCGTTGGCCTGGTTCAGTACCTGGGCAGGGGTCAGACCCATCATCAGCTTTTCCCGAAGCATCGTTTTCATCATGGCCATAATAATGGCGGCGGAGATACCCTTGCCAGACACATCACCCATGACGATACACACACTTTTATCATTCCGGCAAAAACAATCGTAAAAGTCTCCTCCGACTTCTTTAGCGGGTTGGGTCATAGCACTGACACGAAAACGGGAACCATCCAGATTAAATTTTTCCGGCACTACACCGTTCTGAATACGGCGTGCCACTTCCAGCTGCACAGTGACCTGGGTTTGTTTTCTGGTCAGGTCTTTAATATTGTGTATATAATCGCTGATATCTTCGGTCATCTTCTCAAAGGAATCCGCTATTCCCCCGATTTCATCCCTGTACTTGATATTCAGGGGTTCCGGTTTCTGATAGCTTTGCGCAGTAAAGTGCTGCATGCTGTCGGACACTTCCTTGATCGGGCGGGTAATCCGGTATCTTACGAGGATCAGCAGTACCCCGAATCCCAGGATCATAATCCCCACAGGCAAAAGAGTATCCATCAGGAAATCCCGCTTAATCAGTTTATCTTCCATGACAATACTGCCTTGCATACAGATGATGGCAGGTTCCGACGATTTCAAATCTTTATACGGAACATACCAGGTAACTGAATTATCGAAGATCTGACGGGCACTATCTTCCTCCCCGGATATCAATTCCTCAATAAGAGGCTTTTCCAAATGATCCCTAATGTTTAATAAAGTCCTTTCCTCTTTAAAAATATGATCAAAAGATTCATTCGCAGCAACATCCAGAACGGTTTCTAATTCATATGTCTCCGAATCGACCGAATAGATGACAAGCACTTTCTGGTTAAATCCCTGACAATACCCTCGGATGGCATTCCTTAAATCGTCAGACAATTTTGAGTGAGAATGGTTTGTCAGTGTATCCAATCCATATCGATTCAAAGTATTTGAAACAATGTTTGCACAATTTTTAGCCGACGCTTCTTCCCGGTCTATGATGGCTAACTTCGTACTAAAATAATTCCAACAGGCCGAAACAATCACCGTAATCATTAGAATCACAAAACAGCAGAAGCTGAGCCAGGTATTTACAGAGGTATTCTTTCCACGTTGTTTCATTCGAACTTCATCCTTTTGTCAATACCGGTCATCCTGATGATGCCCATAATCTCATCAGAAACATTTCGCAGCGTCATATTCCCGTTCATCTTTTTATAAGCGGCAACCGTTGTCCTCAATCCGGCAGAGGATATGTATTCCAGCTCCGAGAAATCCAGAACCAGATCCGTGACACTGTCACCAAGGCCGTTAACCTCCTGATCCAGCAC
>CACXGS010000254.1 GCA_902767195.1 uncultured Lachnospiraceae bacterium
AATTGCCGGAAGACCGGATGAGGCCGGTTGGGTCTGGACTTGAACTCCGGATGGTACTGCACGCCCAGGAAGAAAGGATGGCCGGTCAGTTCCACTGTCTCAACCAGACTCTGATCCGGAGAAAGCCCTGACAGGCACAGTCCCTTTTGGGCCAGAAGCTCCCGGTAATCGTTATTGAACTCATATCTGTGGCGATGTCTCTCCTCAATCTCTGTCTTCCCGTAACATTTCTCCATCAGAGTCCCTGGAAGGATCCGACAAGGGTAACTGCCAAGGCGCAGGGTTCCCCCTTTGTCCACCTGATCCGACTGTCCGGGCATAAAGTCAATCACCCTGGAATCCGAAGCATCATGGAATTCACCGGAACATGCATCGGGGATGCCCGCCACATTTCTGGCATATTCGATCACGGCAATCTGCATGCCCAGACAGATGCCAAGGTAAGGAACACCTTCCTTTCTGGCATATTCAGCCGCAAGGATCATCCCTTCTGTTCCCCGATCTCCAAACCCGCCGGGAACCAGAATCCCGGAAACACCGGCTAATCTTTCCCGGACATTTGCTTCATGGACCTCCTCAGAATCAATCCAGTCTATCTTCACGTGGACACCGTTCACAAAACCGGCATGGGTCAAAGCCTCCACGACGGACAGATAGGCATCATGAAGCTGGACATATTTCCCCACAAGTCCTATGGTGATCTCTCTGTCTATCTTTCCAATCCGGACAAGCAGCTCTCTCCATTCTCCAAGATCCGGCGGCGGGGCCTCGATGGCAAGCTCCCGGCAGACGACTTCCGAAAAATGACTCTTTTCCAGCATCAAAGGTGCTTCATAGAGATTATCCAGCGTCCTGTTTTCAATCACACAGTCTTTCTTGACGTTGCAGAACATGGATATTTTATGAAAAATGCTCTCTTCCAGGGCTTCGTTGCATCGGAGGACGATGATGTCCGGCTTGATTCCCATCCCCTGAAGTTCTTTCACGGAATGCTGCGTCGGCTTGGACTTATGTTCTTTCGATCCCTGCAGATAAGGAACCAGGGTCACATGGATAAAGAGCGTGTTTCCTGACCCCTGTTCCAGGGAAATCTGCCGGACGGCTTCCAGAAACGGCTGGGATTCGATATCGCCTATGGTTCCGCCAATCTCCGTGATCACGATATCCGCATCGGTTTCTTTTCCGGCACGATAAACAAATCCCTTGATTTCATTTGTGATGTGGGGAATTACCTGGACGGTAGAGCCCAGATACTCTCCCCGTCGTTCCTTGTTCAAGACATTCCAGTAGACCTTTCCGGAGGTCAGATTGGAATACCTGGTCAGATTTTCATCGATAAACCGCTCATAATGACCCAGGTCCAGATCGGTCTCTGCTCCGTCTTCCGTGACATAGACCTCCCCATGCTGATAAGGGCTCATGGTACCCGGATCCACATTGATATAGGGATCCAGTTTCTGGGCAGCGACTTTCAGCCCTCTGGCCTTCAGCAGCCTTCCCAGAGACGCCGCCGTTATTCCCTTTCCGAGACCGGAAACCACACCGCCGGTCACAAAGATATATTTTGCCATATCCTTCCTCCCATACTCCGCTTCACCGCAGCCAAAACCCGGACGCAGCCCCATTAAACTCCCGTCACCTGTGCTTTCGCGGTATTATTCATCAGATTACGATTGAGACTCTCTTCTCTATAGGGGGGGAGTCTTGAATCATCAGAAATTGGTATATCCCATTAAATCCTGGTCCACAGCCTTTGCTGCGTTCCGCCCTTCTGCGATTGCCCAGACCACAAGAGACTGCCCCCTGTGCATATCGCCGGCTGTGTAGACTTTCTTTTTTGATGCCGCATAAGCGCCCGCCATGGTTTTCACATTGGAACGGGCATCGGTTTCCACGGCAAAAGCATCTGTCACATACTGCTCACTGCCCAAAAATCCGGCGGCAATCAGGACGAGCCGGGCAGGAATAATCCACTCCGAACCCTCCACCGGTTTCATCTGTACTCTCCCTGTTTTTTCATCCTTATGGGACTCCAGGGAAACCAGAACCAGTTCTTTCAGTTCACCATTCTCATCTTTTCGGAATTCTTTTACCGTCGTCTGATATATCCTGGGGTCCTTCCCAAACATGCAGATGGCCTCCTCCTGGCCGTAGTCCGTCTTCAGAATCCGCGGCCACTCCGGCCATGGATTGGATGGAAGTCTTTCTTCCGGCGGTTTTGGCATCATCTCAAGCTGGGTCACACTTTTTGCTCCCAGACGGATACAGGTGGCTGCGCAGTCATTCCCGGTATCTCCGCCGCCTATGATTACAACATCCTTATCCTTTACCTGCTCTTCCGGTTTTGTCTTAAACTCGGTGTCCAGCAATTCCCTGGTCACTTCAGACAGAAAATCCACGGCAAAGCGGATTCCTTTCGCATCTCTTCCCGGTGCCTTGATATCTCTGGGATTGGAGGCGCCGCATGCGAGAATGATACTGTCATATTCACTCAGCAGCTGATCGGCAGAAATGTCTTTTCCGACATCAGTATTTATAACAAAACGCACTCCGGCTGCCTTCATCAGACTGACCCTGCGGTCGATGACAGATTTGTCCAGTTTCATATTGGGAATTCCGTAGCGAAGCAGTCCTCCGATCCGGTCATGTCTCTCATATACCGTTACTTCATGTCCTTTCCGATTCAGCATCTGGGCTGCCGCAAGTCCGGCCGGACCGCTTCCCACTACCGCCACCTTCTTTCCTGTTCTGACCGCAGGAAGCTCTTCCTCCACCAGGCCATGGGCAAAGGCA
>CACXGS010000255.1 GCA_902767195.1 uncultured Lachnospiraceae bacterium
AAACCCGTCATCGGATAAGATACTGGCAATATGCAGAACGTTGGATGTCTCACCAGAATGGTTGCTTTCCGGTGTTGATCCTGCTGCAGGCAGGGGGAAGACATAGGTGTATTATACAGTTGATGTCAATACTGACAGTGGTGTTTTACTGAGAGAATTCAACGAGCTTGATAAACCTCAACGGGATCGTATTCTGGGTTATGTGGAGGCCATTTGTGCGATGAACAAAGAATAAAAGTTTAAAATGGTTTAGTTCTTGACTTTACGCACAAAACAAAGTATCATAAATTCGTAAATAGCGAAAATATGAGGTGATTATTATGATTGTCCTTAATGTGAAGCTGAATCATATTTATGGTTTTGATGATTTCCAGATTGATTTCACTTATCCCAGGAAACTATCAGTCTCCCTGATCGGGGAAGAGGCACTCGACGGACATGAGCGTTTCCGGTACAAAAAGGCAGTTATTATAATGGGAAGCAACGCCACTGGGAAGACCAGTTTCGGAAGAGCACTCTTAAAAATTTTCAGTTCGATCAAAGAAGCAAACGAAGCGATTTTGAGGGATCTTTATTCTGGCGATTATCCTGCAGAGTTCCAGGTGGATTTTGTCAACGAGGGATATACGCTCCACCGCTTCTGCGGAACGGTTGAAGGGGAGGATGTGGCTTTCCGGTATTTCTCTGCTGAGATCGGGGAGATGGATTCCTACGAGATGGCATCTGGGAAATTGTGTGAGCGTACGGAGGAACTGCGAGGCAGCATTAAGGAATTGAAGAAGGCGGTTGGCCTTCTTGAGTACCGATTTGCCTATCCGGAAATTGAGTCTTCTCTGAGGCTGACTGATGTAAAGAAGTCTGCGCTGCTAAAAACGCTGAGGGCTGTGATTGGAACGCTAGACCCTACCTTGACAGATATTTCCATTGCGAAAGACCTGAAGGATTCATTTGTAATTCGCAGACGCAATAGCGAGATTATCATACAGGAAGGAAAGCTTCTGAATAGGGAATTGCTGTCCAGCGGCACGGCAGAAGGAATTGACGTGGCCGTATTCCTGGCTTCAATGTTGTCCGGCAGGAACTGCTTCTATTACTGTGATGAACATTTCTCATATATCCAGAGCGATATAGAGAAACGAATCTTCGGCCTGATGGTGGAACGGCTGGGGAAAAATGAGCAGCTGATCTTCACCACGCATAATACGGATATGCTGAACTTGAATCTCCCAAAGCACACGTTTGCTTTCATGAAAAAGGAGATCGAAGGGGATGAATACAGGGTAGCCGTCACCTTTGCGTCTGACTATTTGAAGAGGAATACGGATTCTGTCAAATGCGCCATGGAAAACGATGTGTTCGGGTCACTGCCGGATGACTCCCTTCTGGACGATCTGGAGGTGGCAGAAAAATGAGAAAATGTATCTACCTCACGGAAGGCGAGTGCGAAGAGAAGCTGATCAAGGCCCTAAAAGAAAAGCCGTCACTTATTGTACCCGGAAAGGTGAAAAAGTTCAATGTAATTCAGGACGAATTGCCCGTGTCCTTGCTTATACAATTTGATCCGGGGAGCATGGTTGCACTTGTGTTCGATACCGATAAGGAAGAAACGGAGCATCTGAGAAAGAATCTTGAGCTTCTTAGATCGCTGAGCTTCAAGGTGGAAGTGCTGACCATTCTTCAAGTGTTGAATTTCGAGGATGAGATCGAGCGAGCCACAGACGTGGACAAAGCCCAGGAACTCACAAAGAGCAGGACCGTAGGCGACTTCAAGAGCGCAGTAAACAGAATGAAAGAGAAGGAATTTCGGAATGCCTTGAAGCGACACAAACTGGATATTGGCAGGCTGTGGAATCAGAAGCCTCCGAAACCATTCGGGTTTATCAGACAGGATTCGAAGATGATTAAGAGTAGAATTAAGTGATGATAGTGGAAAGACAGGAGAAATTCCAGCTCATTTAAAAGAGTACGTTAAAAAACAGCCAGCAGAGAACTTGGAGGCTCTTCAAGAAATTGTAAAAGCCTTGCCAATCAAGTTAGGCGATGCCAGATATAGGTGATTAAGACAAGTTAAAGGATAGAGAGAAAATACGGGCCGCTCTGCAGATCATACTGTTCGTGATGCTGCTCTCTTCAGAAATTAGTTTTATCTGATTGCATTTCATAGTTTAGGAGATTTTTATGAAGCCGGAGTTTCTGGTATTTGATCTGGACGGGACACTTTGCCCTATAGGGAAGGGAATGCTTCCTGAAGATGCTGCTTTATTAATAGAGCTGGAGAGATCCGGACATACCATTATCATCTGTTCCGGGAAACCAACGTATTATCTTTGTGGTTTTGCGAGACAGCTGGGACTGGATCATCCTGTTCTCGTTGGAGAAAACGGCGGTACTTTCCAGTTTGGCATTGAGCTGCCTCCGAAACGATATTACAGATATCCTTGTTCTGAGAAGCAGCTGACAGCTCTGGCTGAGATCCGTTCACGGATAGACAGGGCTTTGTCAGGACGTGTCTGGTATCAGCCAAATGAACTGGTTCTAACGCCGTTTCCCAAAGATGGGGAAGCTTTTGAGGTCATTCAGGAAATACTGGATCAGTCTGAGAGTGTATTGGATGGTATAACCGTCTATCGCCAGATCGATTGTTTTGATATCCTTCCGGATTGTATCAATAAACGGAATGGGTTGGAATTTCTGGCGGATCTGCTTGGCGCAGAGAGGTCAGATTTTACAGCCGTCGGGGATGGGGTGAACGATATCCCGATGTTTGAGTTTGCCCGGACTTCCATTGCAGTTGGAGAGGGGCTGGATTATCAGACAGATCTGTGTTTCCG
>CACXGS010000256.1 GCA_902767195.1 uncultured Lachnospiraceae bacterium
CATCCCTCTCATCATCCGAGAACTCTGCTACAGCAAGATATGCCCATTTGTCTTCATAAATAAAGCTTTCGTCCCGGCTAATATCCTCCTCCGGATCCAGCTCCCATTCCTTTGCCAGGGCATCCAGTTCTTCCGTAAGGACTTCCCTGGCCTGTTTGTCAGGAATATAGCGGATCTCAACATAATTTTCCCCGACAGCTTCGCCGGTATAATTGAACTTTACATCATCGCTGTCTTCGGCATCCAACTCAATCTTTTCCGGTTCAAAACGGGTTGTCCATCCATGCTCGTTCTCATAGATGCCTTCTCCGATCATTCCTCCCGGGTAGAGCCCTTCTGCGGTATTATCCTTTGCTGAAGTACTCTCCTTTGTGGCGGGCGAAGATGCAGAGCATCCTGCCAGAAGAGCCAGGGATAACAACGTTGTAAACAATACTAAACGAATTCTCATTTCCCTCTCCTTTCATATATCCCCTGTATTGTTAAAAAAGCGTTTTATGTTAATGTAATTATACCATGATTTCCCTGTGAGCAACTATATAACTTTGAACCAGGATACAGATTCTTTTTTCATGGCGCAGGTCATTTACGGATGGGATGAAATGTAGTATGATAGATTCAGATATATATACACAGCAGATCATGAAAAGGAGGCCGACTATGAACAACAGAAAGAAGAAGCTGCTATTATGTCTGTTCCTCTTTGCCCTTGTCCTCCTGTTTGTTCCGACTGGAACAAAAGGCGGTACAGTACAGGCATCCTCGAGAACAACCAGAATCTATAAAAAGCGGGCGAAGGTCGTTAAGAAAAAATTGCCCAAAAAGGTGAAAAAGCTACTGAAAAAGGGCTATTACCGTCCCAGCTGCCACCTCGATTCCTCCAGACGCAAGGGGAAATACCTGATTTCCAATCTGAGCGGATCCATAGGCGACGGGGCTTATATGATCAGGGTAAAAACCAATCTTAAGAACGGAAAATGCCATGTTATCGAAAACATGGTCAGCATTCCGGATTATTTCAAAGTGTCCATAAAATAAAAGCGAAGGAAGAGCCGCTCATATCACATTGCGCGGCTCTTCCTTATTATGTCCTATTTGCAGTACCGGGCCAGAATGGCGGCCACGGAATGATAATATCCCCCTCCAAACAGATTAAGATGGTTGAGCATATGATAGAGGTTATACAGATCCCTGCGGTCGTCATAGTCTCCCGGTATGCCTGCGTACTCCCTATAAGCCCGGTAGAAAGAGGCTGAGAATCCGCCAAACAGTTCTGTCATGGCAAGATCTGCTTCCCGGTGTCCCACATAGACAGCAGGATCGATCAGCCAGGCGTATCCGTCCGGACCGGTCATATAGTTTCCTCCCCAGAGATCCCCGTGGAGAAGAGAAGGATATTCCGGTTCTTCCAGATAATCATCAAGATGATCCAGGAGCCGCAACACTTCTTTCCAGCGGGCAGTATCAAACCAGCTTTTCGCTTTTCGAAACTGAGGGATCAGGCGGCAGTCCCGGAAGAAAGAGATCCAGCTTCCTTTCGGCGTGTTGATCTGATCACCCGCACCGATGAAATTATCTTTTCCAAAGCCATATTTCCCTCCGGAGACGAAAGCTTTCGTATCTGCCCGGTGCATCTGAGACAGCTGCAGGGCAAATTTCTCCCAATAATCTTTCTTCTTTTCTGCTCCATCCAGATATGGCAGCAGCAGAAAAGAAAAACCGGCCTCCTTATCGATCCCCCAGGAAAGGACCTGGGGAACAGCAATGGTACCGGTTGAAGCCATGGCGCAAAGGCCATCTGATTCCGCTTCAAAAAAGGAAGCATTGCCTAGTGTATTTCTTTTCATAAACAGTTTCTGTCCATTGGAGAGGCCAAGACGGAAAGTCTCATTACAATCTCCCCCTGACACGGAATGTTGATCGATAATCCTGACCTCCGGTCCATAGATATTCTTAATGGCAATCTGCGGTGATAATATGTCCAAAACTGATCCCTCCTTCTATTAATTACACATCATCATATCATACAATTATCGATCTTTTCCATCTGTTACAGTTTGAGGAACCTTGTCAGACCTTACTGACAATGCTATAATTGTAAAATAATAGATTTTCATCAGAGGAAAGGAGACACAATCATGAAAAAAAGAATCACTGCGATAATCCTTGCCTTGGCTCTCTGTCTTGGAACCATAGCCGGGATTTCCATGACTGGCGGTCAGGCGGTTACTGCCAAAAAGGCTGGTAAAGAAGTACAAAACCTGAAAAAACTTCAGAAGGCATTAAAGAAAAAAAAGAAGAAAACAATCAGCAAGACTTTTAAAACAGAGACCGGTGGAACTGAGTCCAAAAAGTACCAGTGGTATAAGCATAAAGCTGCCGTCCAATTAAAGGGCAAAAAGATCATCTTTACCGACACGGTAAAAAGGCAGTATCCCGAAACCGGGGGAACCTTCACCTCCTCCGTGACCACAGTAAAGATGGTTATGAAAGTGGGCACAAACAAAAAAGTTAAGGTTACCATGAAGCAAAGATATCTGGATGATGCCTTCAATGAGGCAGGCGACTATATCGGATACAAATGGGTTAATGAAAAATCTTCTTACACAAGTTTCAAACCTGCTGCCTACAAGAAGGGAATCGAGCTGAAATGGAAGAAAGGGGATTCCGGAAACACCATGATGCTCTTCACCTGCTTCCGCTGCTGGAACAGCCTGGTGAAAAAGGGCAAGATCAACATGAAATCCCTTGGATTTAAGAAATTCAAACCTGTCTCAATCGAACAAGAGAGCTACTATCATTAAGAAGATTATGAAAAGAATTACATCATATTTACAGGGACGGATATTTTTGTTTTACACTATTGTATTTGCAGGGATATCCGCCCTGATTTTTTACCCCTTTTACAGTCAGGGACTGACTCTGGTCTGGGAAGCCGACGGAGCTACTCAGTATATGCTCTGGCTGCAGGCCACCGGAGATTGGCTTAAAGGAATCATTTCTTCTCTCTTACGAGGACGTCCCTCCATCCCCTTCTATGATTTCACCATCGGCTGGGGAGACGACATTCGACAGATCGTAAAAACAGATCCCTTTTTGCTGGCAGGCAGCCTCTTTGTCGACAACTCCAACATCGGTCCCCTTTACTCGGCACTGACTCTTCTCAGAATCTATGCCTCGGGAGTCAGCTTTAATATTTTCTGTCGTCACAAAAGAATACCTGACCGGGGAGCTCTTCTCGGCTCCCTGGTTTATGCTTTCAGCGGCTATAGTCATTATTACATTTTAAGACATCCCCAGTTTGCCATGGGACCGGTTTGGCTTCCTCTCCTGCTGATGGGAGTCTCTGTCTGTCACGAGAACCATGCCGGCAAGGGGAAATGGTTTTTTCTGCCGGTAGTAACCGCTCTCTCTCTTTTTAGCGGCTACTATTACCACTACATGAACACCATTGTGGCAGCTGTCTATGCTCTCCTTCTTTTTGCGGGAGAAAAAGACAAAAGAAAAAGCGTCCGCAGTCTCCTGCGGACGGCCTGCCTGGGCATGCTTGGATATGGTCTGGCTGCCTTTTCTTTTCTGCCTTCTTTTACCCTTTATCTGGATTCCGGTCGAAGCATTCTGAATCCTTCCTCCATCCGGTTCGGACTTGCTTCCGTGCCTGCCGTGACTTCCCGGCTTTTGTCCTTTAAGCAGTTATTCCTGCTCCCGGCGACCATCATCAGCCCTGCAAACACCGCAGCAGGACCGGCTTCCTATTTCTGCAGCATCCTGGTCATACCGGCTATAGTGACACTGTGGACTGACAAATGCCAGGAAGACGAAAAGAAACAGAAAAAAAGGCTTCAGATCTCACTGATCCTGGTGCTGGCAGGTCTCTGCATCCCTGCAGTGACTTCTCTTTTTACCGGTTTCGGTTCGGACTATCAAAGATGGAGCTATATCGCAGTTTTTGTCTTTTCGCTGACCATAAGCAGCCAGCTGGACAGACTGAAAGAACTGACTACCGCCGGTATGGCCGGCATAATCCTGATTGCTCTGGCATATCTGGGTATGGCTGTCCTGTTCTACTTAGATGAAAAAGTCTTTCTAATCAGCTTTTCCTTCCTCCTGCCTGTGACGATCATTGTAGTCCTGTCCTCTCTCTTCCCGTCATTCAGAAAAGCCGCGGGGCTTCTTCTCTGGATCGTGGGACTGACCTCTATCCTTTGGGAGTCCTGGCATTATAACCGAAATCAGACTATAGGGTCTCCCTCTGCCTTTCTGACTTCCGAAGAGGCATCCGGCTACTACGACCGATCTCCTTTTCAGGCAGTGCCAGAGGGCAGCAAAGCCTCAATTTTCCGTTCAGATCTTCCTGATCTGTCTACTTACGGATTAAATGGTGGCATCGCTCTAAATAAACGGGGACTTACACAGTACAGTTCCACAATCAACAAAAATGTCCTGACTGTTTACAGGGACCTGGAGAATCCGGGACTGATCTCCCTGAATATGATCCGGGGAATCGATCATAACAGCTCCCTCTCTCAATTTCTGGGAGTGGGATATCTGGTCCGCGGAAACCTGGAAAAGGGCATACCTCCTGCAGAATACAACAAGGTTCAGAACAATAAAAATGCAGCCGAATATTCTCTCTGGAAAAATGAATTACCCGTCTCTGTCGGGGCCGCCTACTCTGATGTCATAAGTGAGAAGGACTACCATGAACTTACTGCGGCAGACAGAACCTGGACACTGCTGAACCGGGCAGTGATCCCTCCTGAAATGGAAAAAACGGAAACTCTTCCCCCGGAAGGCATGACACCGAAATCTGTGGAGTCTTTCGTTAAGCCTCTCCCTCTCAAAGTCACTTCCATGGATGAACTCATCCATCGGAAAGGGAAGTGTTATGTTGTCGATTCCCTTGATTATGACGACCCTTATTTTGAGGAGGATAATCCCGAGAATCCCGACAAAATCAGTGGCATCCACTTTAGCACGAAAATCCCCGGAGCCGGGGAACTCTATATCCGGCTTAAAGGCCTGTCTGTCAGGAATCAGGAAGCCACAGACCTCCTTCTGGCCACGGAAAGAATACAGAAAACTGTACTGATTGAAAATGAAAAAGATTACTATTTCCCCGGTCAGAAAAACATGACTGTATCCATGGGATCCTATGAAGACCCTCAGAATATCAGAGGTGTTCTCTCTTTTACCATGGATGACACTTACACCCTGGATAAGATAGAGGCATTTTTTATTCCTGCTGACCGGGCACGTAAACAGCTGAAAGATTTTGTCCGACGCCGGCTTAGGAAGGTCCGGGTCTCGGCTAATAAAATAGAATGCAGCCTGGCAAAAGGCCAGGGTCCCTATGTCATTTTCTCCATCCCGTATAATAAAGGATGGGAGGGACAGGTGGATGGCCGGAAATGTTCCCTTTACCGCTGCGGCGGAGGCTTTACCGGTCTGATCCTTCCGCAAGGGATAAAGAGTGATGCAGACCATGAGATCACCCTGACCTACACTCCCCCCGGCCTGATTCCGGGACTGATTCTCTCCCTGATCTGTATGTCTGCATTGATTTTCGTGATAAAAAAAGAACCGCCTGAGTAAAGACCCCAGGGTCTTTACTCAGGCGGAATCTTTTATTCATACTCGATGGTCCCCGGGGGTTTGCTGGTCAGATCATAAAACACCCTGTTTACACCTTTCACTTCATTGATAATCCGGGTCATGACCTTATTAAGAACCTGGTAGGGCAGCGGTGCCGCCTCGGCTGTCATAAAATCAACGGTATTCACCGCCCGGAGAGCTACAGCATAGTCGTAGGTACGCTCATCTCCCATGACACCCACCGACCTCATATTCGTAAGAGCCGCAAAATACTGGTTGACATCCTGGTCCAAACCGGCTGCAGCAATCTCCTCCCGGTAGATAGCATCCGCATCCTGGACGATCCGGACCTTCTCCTCGGTGATATCCCCGATGATCCGGATTCCCAGACCGGGACCCGGGAAGGGCTGACGAAAGACCAGGTACTCCGGTATGCCAAGCTCAAGCCCTGCCTTGCGGACCTCGTCCTTGAAAAGATCTCTGAGAGGCTCAATAATTTCCGAAAACTCCACGCAATCCGGCAGGCCGCCCACGTTATGGTGGGACTTTATAACAGCAGACTCGCCGCCGAGACCACTTTCCACTACGGCGGGGTAAATAGTACCCTGAACAAGATAATCCACGGCACCAATCTTCTTTGCTTCCTCTTCAAAAACCCGGATAAACTCCGTTCCTATGATCTTTCTCTTCATTTCCGGGTCCGTCTCCCCTGCCAGCCTGACATAAAAGCGATGCTGGGCATTGACCCGGATAAAGTTGAGATTATAATCCCCTTTCGGGCCAAAGACGGCCTCCACCTCATCTCCCTCATTTTTCCGGAGCA
>CACXGS010000257.1 GCA_902767195.1 uncultured Lachnospiraceae bacterium
GATCAAAGGGCCGTCGGTCTCTCCCGGATATCTGGATGAGGACGGGAGGTTCCTGCCCTCCCTGGAAGACGGGTGGCTTGCCACCGGCGATGTGGCAAGGGCTGACGAGGATGGATTCCTCTACCTGAAGGGCAGGGTGAAGAACCTGATCATCCTGGAATCGGGAGAGAATGTGAGCCCGGAGGAGCTGGAAGCGCTGTTCATGCGGACAAACCTCCTGAGGGAATGCCAGGTCTTTGAATATCAGAATTCCCTGTGCATGTGGATCGTGCCGGCGTTTAGGACCGGGACGGATGAAACAGCAGCCTCCGGGGCCGGGACGGATAAGGCAGCAGCCTCCGGGGATGAGGCCACGCCGCAGCCGGATGGCGGTCCTTCAAAAGACCGTGCCGGAAAAGACCGTATCAGGCTTGCGCAGGTGCTTTCCCAGGTCAATTCAAGCCTGCCCTCGTGGAAGCGGATCGCTGCCTTCTATCTTTGTGAAAAGCTGGAAAGAAATTCCGTGGGTAAGGTAAAGCGGGATATCTGCTTCCACCCTGACGAAGCAGACAGGCTCCGGATACGGAAAGAGCCGGACGGTGACGGAACTATTCATGTTTCTTCAGAGGAAGCGGTCATTGGCGCCTTTGCCAGGGCCTTCGGCAGGAGCGATATCGGGATAAAGGATGACTTTTTTACCCTCGGAGGGGATTCTCTGAGCGGGATGGCCATTGTTTCCGGGCTGCTTGGTATGGGATACCGGGTGAGCATCCGGGAGCTTTTTGACCACTCTGTCTGTGAAGATCTTGCAGATTTCCTGCGGGACCGAAAGAAAGAGAAGCCTCCAGGCGGCGGGGAAGGGATGGCAGACCCAGGGGACGATGGGGAGACATACGTTTCATCCGGGATACATCCGGACACTCTCCGCCGTATTACGCAGCATTTCGGGGAGAATGTCCTGGAAGCGGTTTATCCCGCCAAAGGCATGTATTATGATGACCTTGTCCAAGACAAGTCTCTGCAGTATGTCCTGGACGGGTATTTCCTGGACAGGTTATTCATCCTGAAGCGTCCGATGGACAGGGAAACATTTTTCAGGCGTGTGCGCCTGGCAGCCCGGCGCCATCCGGTCCTCCGGTCAAAATGGGTGAAGGATAACGGCCGGTGGATACAGGCTGTATTAAAAGACGGGGAGATACCCGCATTTTATGAGGATAAAAGCGGTACTTCCGGAAGCGCAGCAGAGAAACTCCGGCTCCTCATGGACGAATACCGCCGCCGCTATATGCAAAGAAGAATGGAGGAGCTGCCGGTCCCCGTATGCATACGGTATTACCGCATGACACAGGAAAGATCTGTTCTCCTGGTGGAGCTGACACATCTGTACACTGACCGCTTCAGTGAGGAACTCCTGGTGTCGGAACTGCTGGGACATGGGGAGAATCTCAGGGATCACTTTCACGACTACCAGTTGGCCATGAGGGATCTGGAATCCGGAGATCATACGGAGGCCGTGAATTTCTGGGAAAACTTCAGAAAGGAAGTAGAGGGGAGAAAGATCCGCCCCTTATCTTCGGCATATGATCCAGAAACATGGAAAACATTGAACTTTCAGGACAGATATCTCCTCCGGATGGGGAAAGAGCTTTCCGCAGCTGTCAAAGAATCTGCGGCCCGCGCGCACGCGACCCCTTCCGAACTGATCAGTTTCGTGTATTACCGCTGTCTCATGAACCTGCATGGAATGGATTCTCTTTTGTTCCGGGAAGTCCTGACAGGGAGGGAAAACCTGCCCTTTGATCTCAATGGAACCTATGGGTGTTTGGTCGTTATTCCGCCATGCTACCTGGAAAAGAGCGATACGTTGAGGGACTACCGGGAAAGGCTTTCTGCCATAGCGCGTCATGCCGACATACCTCTTTCATATTTGTGGGAGCAGTGGAAAGATGTACCCTACCTGATGAACAAGCTGCTGTTCAACCAGAGCTATCTGGAAGAGACGGTAAGCGCATCCAGCCATCTGGTATCAAATCCCGTATGGTTTAGGGGCAGCGACATCGTGATCGCATATCTCTTCTATGGGATGGCAGAATACAGGATGGAAATCCTTCATGCAGACAGTGTGTCTGCCATGAGGAAAATGGATGAACTGTCACAGATGTTCAGGAGGGAAATGGAGTTTCTGACCGC